>JALVEF010000045.1 GCA_027031185.1 Saprospiraceae bacterium | reverse complement strand
AGTGAATTTATCTACCAGTGGACTACCGCCAACGGTAATATCGTCCAGGGAGATACCACGCTACAACCGGTCATTGATCAACCCGGGGACTACCATTTGGTGGTGACCAATACGACTAACAACTGCCAGTCTTTTGCCGATGTGACGGTAATGGAGGACACGCAGCCTCCCGTCGTGGAGGCCGGTGCCAATATGACGCTGGGCTGTCAAGTGGATACGCTAAACTTGGATGCATCATCCGGTACCGACACCGGCGCGGATTTCAAGTATGAATGGACCACTTCCGATGGCCACATTGTGGCCGGTGCAAATACACTGACCCCGGGAATTGACCAAGTCGGTACCTACACACTTACCGTGACCAATCTCCAAAATGGGTGTTCTGCTTCTGATGATGTCGTTGTCGTGCCTGATATCAATGCTCCGGTTGTCGTTATGGCGCCCCCCGGCGCCATAACTTGCGCCAATGCCACGATAGATATAGATGCCGGTGCATCCAGTTCCGGGCCGGAGTTCGACTATGAATGGTCCACCACGGATGGCAATATAGTCAATGGTATTTATGGGCCCGTGCTTACGGTCAATCAGCCGGGAACCTATACCCTGACAATTGTCAATTCGACAAACGGATGCGCCACATCCAAATCCGTTGCTATTGATGAGAATACCCAAGCCCCGGCCATTGATGGCAATGTCTTAGGCGCCATTTCCTGTATAGATTCAATCGCTGAAATTCAAATTGCCGCTTCCGGCTCCGGTGGAGCACTGGACTATGCCTGGGCCACTTCTGACGGATCTATTGTTTCCGGCACCAACACTTCTGACCTTCTGGTAAATTCGGGCGGGACCTATGTGGTATCTGTCACGGACCTAAACAATGGATGCATGGGTGAAATGTCCTTTGTCGTCTCAGAAGACAAAGTGCCTCCTGCACTGAGTGTAGCAGATCCTGCCGACATCACCTGCAAAAGTCCAACGACTACGCTCCATGCACAATCCGGCCAGGGATTTGTTTATGAGTGGATTGCCCTCGCGGGCAATATTGTTTCGGGGCTAGCTACTGCCGATGCTGTTGTGGATACAGCCGGCGATTACCGGGTGACCGTGACCAATCCGCTTAATGGGTGCACGGCTTCCGCTACTGTGTCTGTTCAGGCCAATGTGACGCCACCCGTGGCGGATGCCGGTTCGGATGCCAGCCTGCCTTGTGATGGGGGAAGCATCCAGCTCGGTGTGCCGCCCGATCCCGGTTTACTGTATTCCTGGAGTACCAACAATGGCTCCATTTTGTCGGGGGCTAAAACTTCACAACCCACTGTCGGTGAAGCCGGTGAATATCGCTTGACCGTCGAAGACAAAATCAACGGTTGCACGGCAACGGCCCAGGTCAGTGTCTCTCGTCCGGAGCCCATTGCCGATTTGTCACTTGACATCGGTCGGGCATCTTGTGCAGGTACGGGAGGCTCGATTGTCGTGACGGATGTAATTGGCGGGACGCCGCCGTATTTGTACTCGTTTGACAACGGGGCCACCTTCTCGCCGGCTTACCAGCAGCAAAACTTGCATGCCGGATCCCATTATGTGATCATCAAAGATGCCAATGGTTGTGAATTCGCAACGCAGGCTTATGTGCCTCAGGCGGACGCACCGGAAGCCAATGCCGAGCCAACTGTTTTTATTGAATTAGGTGACAGCGCCCGGTTGGAAGTGTTCACGTCTATTCCTCCGGGGGATATTGATACGATCATCTGGACTCCTGTTGAAGGCCTTTCCTGTGCGGACTGTCTGGATCCTATCGCCAAGCCGGTAAGCACTACCTACTACGAAGTCCAAATCATTGACAACAATGCTTGTGAAGCCGTAAGTCGGCTGGCCGTTTACGTGAAAGACCCCGATGTGTATATCCCCAACGCCTTCTCTCCCAATAGCAACAACCTCCAAAACAGTGCTTTTTACGTCTTTGCTTTGAGCGATAGAGTGAAGGAAATCGTCTCCATGCGCGTCTTTGATCGTTGGGGCAATCTGGTGTTTAGTAACACACATTTTGCACCGAATCTACCCGACCAAGGCTGGGATGGTACATTTAGGGGCCAACCGATGGAGCCGGCTGTTTTTGTTTATCACGTAGTGGTTGAGCTTATTTCTGGCGAAACCAAACAATACAAAGGCGATGTGACCATCGTCAGGTGATTTTTCTAGGTTCGCCATCTTTTTATGTAGTGCCATGCTCACTGAGTATGGCACTACTTTTTGAGACTTATCTCAAATGTCAGTTTGACAATTGTCTGATTTACTGACACTTATTCCTTCCTATGTATTTGCTGTCTGCCATGTTTCGGTTAGGCCATCGAAAAGTAGTAAATGTGTATAAAAAAGTTATATGACAAGTCAAAATCGGCACACTTTATGCAGGCTTTTCCCCAAGTCTGCTCCTATGCAAGAGAGTGGCTCATTTATTCTGAGTGGTAGCCTCCGATAGAGATTAGGGTAATATAGTGGTGGATACACTCAACAGACTAGGACAAATACAGGGTAATGAAACTTTCTATCGAGTATTTCCTCGCATCCCGATGGATTACAGCCTGTTTATATAAAAACCGGCGAATCGTTTGTTTGAGCCTGGTTTTATCTTTGATCCATGCGGTATTGATTGCGCAGCCCGGTCCGGGGGAGAATGTGGGGGCGCAGACGCTCGTCGTAAAGCACTATGCTTATCGGGCAGGTATTTCCGTTGACCATCAGCTTACAAAAATTCGCCTCGAAAACCTCAATAAAGGGCAAGAATACCGCGTCACGGCCAATCCCATTGCCAATGATGGTTCTTGTACTTTCAGTGTCAGTGAAACGGGCGATGACTATGCTTCTGATTTATTATTCAAAGCAGAATCCCCGGTAAAGGAATTCTGGGTAAAAAAAAGTTGTCGCGGTGAAACATCCGCTTGGATTTCAGTCGCTTGCACTACCTGCAAACGAGACCGCAAATGGCTTAATGCAATTCGTGCTGCAGGTATTGTTACCAATCCCGGAGTCCCGGTGGATTCTTTGGTCCGTTATCATTTTGTTAATGGCAATTGCTATGACGTGGAAAATGTGGTCTCCACAGGAAAAGCACAACAAATCGGTACATTTACTAATGGGGCATCCTCTATTGGATTCAATGATGGTATTGTTATGGCTACTGGCCCAATTGACATTGTCGAAGGACCCAATAACTCTAACAGCGCTGGGATAGATGTTGGGGGAGGTGTTATGTATGACCCGGACCTGTCTTCTATCTCCACCGGAAACCTGTACAATGTGGCGGCTATTGAATTTGACTTTACGCCCACTACGGATACAGTCCTTTTTGATTATGTCTTTTCATCCGAAGAATATTGTGAATATGCCGGTTCTATCTTTAATGACGTCTTTGGGTTTTTCATTTCAGGTCCTGGAATTCCCGGCACACAAAATATCGCTTTGATTCCGGGGACTTTGACCAATGTTAGTATTAACAACGTAAACCATTTCACGAATCAGGCATATTTCAATCCCAATCAGTGGAACTGCGGCGCCACTACCAATATGACCGATATCCAGATGGATGGCTTTACCCATGTATTCAAGGCTTTCGCTATTGTACAAGCCTGTCAGACCTATCACATTAAAATGGCCATCGGGGATATCTCTGATGGCGTGTGGGACTCCGCTGTCTTCCTCAAGAAAGGCTCCTTTTATGCAGGTTCCGGATCAACAGTTAATTCTCAGGGATATTCCGTCGGATCCAATGAAGCCTACGAAGGCTGTGGTGACGCCTACTTTATCTTTGAAAGAGTGGACAAAACAGATCTGTCTCAAGATCTGACTGTGTATTTTAATGTCCTGCCAAGTAGTACGGCTACTTCCGGAGTGGATTATGCACCATTGCCATCCTCAATCACCATTCCGGCCGGTCAGGTTTCCTATATTCTTCCCGTATCCGTTTATGCCGATGGTATCCCCGAAGGCCCGGAAACCATTTCTATCGAATTGGTGGACTTGTGTACTTGTAATAAGGAAGGAACAACGCTTGTCATTAATGAATCTCCTCCAGTTTACGTGGATATTTACGGGGATGAATTCTGTGGCCCGTCTGATATTGAAATATATCCTGACGTGTCAGGAGGCGCTCCTCCGCTTTCATATCACTGGAGCAACGACACCTACGACCCGGAGTTGTTTGACTTTGTTACTAATACGACCACCTATACCTTGACCGTAACGGATGGCTGTGGATCTACGGCTACTTCCCAGGCGGATATCATTATCCATACTTTACCGGATGCCGTAGCAGCTGCCAACGGTGCTTTGGGTTGTACTGGAACTGTCACGCTTTCCGGTAATGGGTCGTCCACCGGGGTGGAATTCTCTTATCAATGGACCACATCTGATGGGCATATCGTGTCAGGTGCTACAACGTTAAACCCGGTTGTGGACCAAGCCGGCACATACACGCTTACGGTGACAAACACAAATACTTATTGCCAAAATTCCGCATCTGTTACGGTGGTTGAAGATTTGACGCCTCCGGCGTCATCGGTTTCTGCCAATACACCCTGTCAGGGGGCCGACCTAAACTTGCAAGAGACAGGCGGGGATGCAGTCTCCTGGTCTTGGTCCGGCCCCAATGGCTTTTCTTCCGCAAACCAGAATCCCACCATTAGCGGTGCTTCTTTGTTAGCAGCCGGCACATATACAGTAACAGTCACGGGATCTAACGGCTGCACAAATACAGCCAGCGTGGACGTAACAGTGAATCCAACGCCGACTGTGGCAGTCACATCGAACAGCCCGGTTTGCGAAGGCTTTGATATCAATCTGCAAGAGACAGGTGGCGCGGCTACATCGTGGAACTGGACCGGCCCGAATGGCTTCACTTCCACGGATCAGAATCCGGTCATCACAGCTGCTACCACCGCGGCATCTGGCACCTACGCTGTGACGATCACGGATGCCAATGGCTGCACGAACACAGCCAGCGTGGATGTAGCCGTGAATCCAACGCCAACCGTGGCAGTTACATCGAATAGTCCGGTCTGCGAAGGCTTTGACATCAATCTGCAAGAGACAGGTGGCGCGGCTGTTACCTGGAACTGGACCGGCCCGAATGGTTTTGCTTCCACGGATCAGAATCCGGTCATCACAGCCGCTACTACTGTGGCGTCTGGCACCTATACCGTGACGATCACGGATGCAAACGGCTGCACAAATACAGCCAGTGTAGATGTGACCGTAAATCCGACACCTGCGGTGGCAGTCACGTCCAACAGCCCGGTCTGCGAAGGCTTTGACATTAATCTGCAAGAGACCGGTGGTGCGGCTGTTGCCT
>JALVEF010000044.1 GCA_027031185.1 Saprospiraceae bacterium | reverse complement strand
CGGGACATATCAATCAGCCTCCTTCTCCACTTTCCCGTCAATCAACACATACTTTTCCCCGCTCCCTTCGCAGACGGCACGCCCCTTATTATCGAAGTCCAGGCGCATGCCGTGTTCACTCATCCACCCGATTTGGCGGGCCGGGTTGCCCACGACCAGCGCATAGTCCGGTACTGCTTTGGTCACAACGGCTCCGGCCCCCACAAAAGCATAGCGCCCGATATCATGGCCACAAACGATCGTCGCGTTGGCACCGATCGTGGCGCCTTTCTTGACCACTGTCTTTTTATACTCGCTCTTCCGGTTCACCGCACTTCGCGGATTGATCACATTGGTAAATACCATACTGGGCCCCAGGAACACATCGTCTTCACAAATGACCCCCGTATAGATCGAGACATTGTTTTGCACTTTGACGTTATTGCCCAGCACCACATCGGGAGATACCACCACATTCTGGCCGATATTGCATCGCTCGCCTATGACAGCACCGGTCATGATGTGGGAGAAGTGCCAGATTTTGGTGTCGGGTCCTATTTCGCAGCCATCGTCAATTATTGCTGTGGGATGAACAAAATATGGTTGAATTGTCCTTCGGACGTTGAATTTGTCCTTCGGACGTTGAAATGATGCCGAAACATCGTTGAAATTATCTTCGCCTGTAAAATATTCTGCAAACCCCTCCTCAACCATATTTCCGGAAGCATTGCTATCTTTCCCATATTTACTTAATTGATACTTGCGAAGATTATTTAATCTCAATGAGAGTTCCCTTACACTTTGTCTCACTTCCGTCAGGTGGTGATCGGAAAGATAGCCCATTCGATTGCTTAAAATACAGTAACTCAAAACTTCCATCAAACTGCTATATGCATAAGTCGTAAATCTAGCTTGGTCTTTTCCCCCTGTCCTCGTGGTCCCTTCCGCGATATTTGCAGAAATGGAGGCGGCTGCTCGCGTCATTTGACTTACCAGGCCAAATTGTTCGCTCTTTGGCAATGTTTTCGTGACATTGTAAATCAAGATAGCGAAAGAATTCGCCAACTCCCAAACCCTAAGTTTCTCAAAAGAAAAAGTGTACTTATGCTCCATAATTGAATATTAAAATTCAACACGAAATACTCAACGCGCCGAAGGCGCAATTCAACGTCCCGAAGGGACAAATTCAACGCGCCGAAAGGCGCAAATTCAACGTCCCGAAGGGACAAATTCAACGCGCCGAAAGGCGCAATTCAACGTCCCGAAGGGACAAATTCAACACGCCGAAAGGCGCAAATTCAACATCCCGAAGGGACAAATTCAACACGCCGAAAGGCGCAAATTCAACGTCCCGAAGGGACAAATTCAACGCGCCGAAAGGCGCAATTCAACATCCCGAAGGGACAAATTCAACGCGCCGCATGGCGCAATTCAACGTCCCGAAGGGACAAATTCAACGCGCCGCATGGCGCAATTCAACGTCCCGAAGGGACAAATTCAACGCGCCGAAGGCGCAATTCAACGCGAAGCATTCAACTCAAAAAATCCACCCACCCCCTCCACAATCTCCGCCAACGTCTCTTCCGTCATCTCCGTATGCATCGGCAGCGAAAGCACCGTTTCACTCAAGTATTCCGTCACAGGCAACAGCTCACCGGTATGATAAGACGCAAAGGCCTTTTGCTTGTACAATGGCACCGGATAGTAAATCATAGATGGTATGCCTTTTTCCGCAAGATGCACTTTCAGCGCATCGCGCTTGCCGTTTTGCACCTGCAACGTGTATTGGTGAAATACATGCGTGGAAAATGGCGCCCGGTACGGCGTAATCAATTCATCTATACCGGCAAAGGCTGCATCATAGGCACCGGCTACTTTGTTGCGAGCTGCCGAGTATTCATCTAAGTATTTGAGCTTTACGTCGAGCACGGCCGCCTGGATGGCATCCAGACGCGAATTGCAACCGATGACATCGTGGTGGTACTTTTTGCTCTGGCCGTGGTTGGCAATCATTTGCAATTTTTGCGCGAGTACATCGTCGTCGGTGAAGATAGCGCCCCCGTCCCCGTAGCAGCCCAGATTTTTGGACGGAAAAAATGATGTGGTGCCGATATGGCCAATGGTGCCGGTCTTGCGTACCGTACCGTCGCTGAAAGTGACCTCCGCTCCAATGGCCTGCGCATTGTCCTCGACTACAAAAAGCCCATGCTTTTCTGCCACACGCATAATGGCCTCCATATCCGCCGCCTGACCGTACAGATGCACCGGCACGACAGCCTTGGTCTTTGGCGTGATGGCCGCTTCAATAATTTCCGCCGTGACATTCATCGTGCGCCGGTCCACGTCCACCATCACGGGTTTCAATCGCAATAGCGCTATCACTTCCGCCGTAGCCACATACGTATGCGCCGGCACAATCACCTCGTCACCGGGGTGCAAGTCCAATGCCATCAGGGCGATTTGCAGCGCGTCCGTCCCGTTGGCACAAGTGATGACGTGCTTGACATCGAGATAGGCCGCCAGGTTTTGGCGGAAGCGCTCCAACACGGGCCCGCCGATAAAACGGGCCGAGTCCAGCACCTCTTGAATATTTCGGTTGATCTCGTCTTGGATGCGCGCGTACTGCGTATTTAGATCAACCATTTGAATGGCCACTGGATATATTTTTTTTGGTAACTGTTTAGGTACCCGCTGTTTTTGCGCTAAAAACAGGAGCACCTAAACAGTTACTTTTTTGAAAGTTTTGGGGCTGACGCCCCATTGGTTTTTTCGTCTCGGGTGGATGCACAACTTACACCGCAACAGCCGGGCGAAAGCAATCGTGCCAACCGCGCACGAACCCGCACTTACTTGCCAGACCGGATAAGAGCTTTTTCCTTGTCGTACCTGCACACAAGCGGGTTAGAAGCCAACTGTCTTGCATCATCGCCAAGTAAGTGCGGGGATGTGCAAACTTTTCTTTCAAATACACGCTACCACAAATGAGCTAAAAACCTTCCCCATCTGTCAAATGCGCAATATCATCTAAATCTTTGTGACGCCCACTTGACTGCTTGGCTTTAATCAGGTCAGCCAAACCAATCGTCCGCACACGAATATTATTGCCAACTTCGAATTCGACACTTCCCGACAATGCGTGTTCAAAGTCCAACCCGCGCACTTTTGTCATAATATCAATGGATACCGGTGGGCGCCCAAAAGTAAAAACATCGTGAACACGTGTATCCAAAAAATTGGCTTCCGACATATCAAAAAGTGACAAACCAAAAAGATTAAAAGCATTCACCAGTCTTGCGTAATTCGTCCGAGTTGGCTTCACCCAAATATCCATATCCCCGGTGCCGCGAAAATAACCATGCAAGTTGACCGCATAACCACCAACTAAAATATATTCAACTTTTGTCGTATTAAGGGCCCGGATAAAATCCAGAAAATCGGGATTGAATAAATTCTGAAAACTCACAACCGTTTTCTAATCTTAAAGTAGTTCCTGTCCAGTTTTATATCTTCCTTATTGTCCGGGTCCAAACGATATAGCCGGCAGGACAACCGCCAGGCCGCCGCCAAACGCTCGGCGGGCGTTTTTGTCAGCCAATAAGCCCGGTTATTATCCGCTTGCGCGAATGTTTTGATCGAAAAGGCTTTTCTATCCAGTTTCATAGCCAAACTACCTCCCAATAATTCCGGTTCCTCGATTCCTCAATTTTTCGATTCCTCAAAGACGGGCAGGTTTGTCAAACCACCCGGGATACTTGCCCGTAAGTGCATGAAAAAATTCACAGCCTCCAATAATCAATACCGGCCGCTTCCATCTGCTTCTGATCATAGACACCTTTCAAGTCCATCACGATGGGCGCGCCATTCATTATGGATTTAAAATACTCTGGCGTGAAGCCGTCATAGTCGCGGTGGTTGACCGCGACTATGACGGCGTCGTAATTGTCAGACGGCTTGTCCAGAATCGGCAACTTGTACTCATGCACCACATCGTTGGGATCGGCATAAGGATCTACGATATGGACGTTGACCGAGTAATCCATCAACTCGCGTACCAAGTCCACAACCTTGGTATTGCGGATATCAGCCACGTTTTCCTTGAAGGTAAAGCCCATCACCAGCACCTTGGTCTTCTGCGGCGTCTTCCCCTTTTGAATCATCTTTTGCACCAGGCGCTTGGCTACGAAGGCGGGCATACCGTCATTGATGCGCCGCCCGCTGAGGATCACCTGCGGGTCATAGCCCAGTTGCTTAGCCTTGTAGGTCAGGTAGTATGGATCCACACTGATGCAATGTCCGCCCACCAGTCCGGGATAAAATTTAATAAAATTCCACTTGGTGCCGGCAGCATCAATCACTGCGCGTGTGTCAATGCCCATCCTATCAAAAATGATGGACAGCTCGTTCATCAGCGATATATTCAAATCGCGTTGTGTGTTTTCTATCACTTTGGCCGCCTCGGCCACCTTGATGGATTGTGCCTTGTAAATACCGGCCGTAATCACTTCGCCATACACCTTGGCGATTTGATCCAACGCTTCCTCATCACTCCCCGATACAATTTTCAATATTTTGTCCACCGTGTGTTCCTTGTCTCCCGGATTGATGCGCTCCGGGGAATAACCCGCCTTGTAGTCGCGGTTGAGTTTCAGCCCGGAAAATTTTTCTACTACCGGCAGGCAATCTTCCTCAGTGGCGCCGGGATAGACCGTGGATTCATAGACGACGTAGTCGCCTTTTTTCAACGCCTTCCCCACCGTCTCCGACGCACTGATCAGCGGCTTGAGATTGGGCACCTTGTGCTCATCCACCGGCGTGGGTACGGACACCACAAAGAAGTGCGCGTTTTTTAATTCTTCCGGATTCGCCGTGAAGACGATATCCTTATTCTTGAAGGCAGCAGCATCCAACTCCTCAGACGGATCTATGCCGTTCCGCATCATCTCCACGCGTTCGGCACTGATGTCAAATCCGATGACACTAAACTTCTTGGCAAACTCCAACGCCAACGGGAGGCCGACATAGCCCAGACCGATCACGGCTATCTTCTTTTCTTTTCGTTTCAGTGCTTCGTAAATCACTTTTTGAATTGTATGTTTTTTCCCTGCCCAGGCTTTGCTGCGTAAATAGGCAGAAAAGCTGCCCTTGCTTTGCTTTGCTTTACTTTGCTTTGCTTTGCTTTGCCGTCGGCTTTAGCCGACGGACAATAAAAACCAAAAACCAAGCGGGGCTTTAGCCCCATCCACCGGCACAGTTTCGGGGCAAAAAACCCGGATTTTGTTGTAACTGTTTAGGTACCCGCTGTTTTTGCGCTAAAATGCCCTTTTTGCCCCTGTTTTTGCAAAAATTTTCTCACGTAGCGCTGCTACGCATC
>JALVEF010000043.1 GCA_027031185.1 Saprospiraceae bacterium | reverse complement strand
AAGTCGACAGCTACCCGAAAAAGCTCCAGCAGTCCTGCCCTGCCCCCCCGCCTATTTCCGGAGAAGTACCAGGCCTGCTCAAAAAAAAAGGCCGCCCCGAAGGGCGGCCGATATATAGTCGTACTGTGCGATTAGACTTCCTCGAATTCGACATCTTCGACCGAGTCATCGCCGCCGCCGGACGCGCCACCGGAGGCGCCACCGGAAGCAGACCCGTCAGAACCAGAGCCGGCTTGCTGCTGGGCAGCAGCCATATCGGCGGCCACCGTTTGCATGACCGTGTTCATCTTGGCGATGGCCTGATCAATTTTGGCAACATCCTCGCTCTTATGCGCTTCTTTCAGCTCGTTGAGTGCGACGTCAATCTCAGCCTTTTTATCGGCAGAGAGCTTGTCGCCATAGTCCTTGACCTGCTTTTCGACCTGGAAGATGAGCGCATCGGCCTGATTGACCTTTTCGGCCTTTTCGCGGCGGATGCGGTCTTCTTCGGCGTGAGCCTCGGCGTCGGCCTTCATGCGAGCGATTTCTTCTTCGCTCAGGCCGGTGGAGCCTTCGATGCGGATCTGCTGCTCCTTGCCGGTGTCCTTATCTTTGGCACTGACGCTGAGGATACCGTTGGCATCAATGTCGAAGGTCACTTCGATTTGCGGCACGCCGCGCGGCGCGGGACGGATACCGTCCAGAATGAAGCGGCCGACGGTACGGTTGTCACTGGCCATTTTACGCTCACCCTGCAGGACGTGAATCTCTACCGAGGGCTGGTTGTCCATCGCGGTGGAATACGTCTTGGTCTTTTTGATCGGGATGGCCGTATTGGCCGGGATGATGACGTCGTAGATGTTGCCCATGGTCTCGATACCGAGAGAAAGCGGTGTGACGTCGAGCAACAAGACGTCTTTGACGTCACCGGAAAGCACGCCCCCCTGGATGGCAGCACCCAAAGCGACGACTTCGTCCGGGTTGACACCCTTATGCGGCTTGCGTCCAAAGAACTCCTCGACGACTTGCTGTATTTTGGGGATACGTGTCGAACCCCCTACCAAGATGACTTCATCCACGTCGCTTTTGGAGATCTTGGCATCCTTGAGCGCCTTTTCACACGGTTTGATGGTACGCTGTACCAGGTCATCCACCATCTGCTCAAACTTGGCGCGGGACAACTTGGTAACCAGGTGTTTCGGCACCCCATCCACAGCCGTCACATAAGGCAAGTTGATCTCTGTCTCCGAGGCGGAGGAGAGTTCGATTTTTGCTTTTTCCGCTGCCTCTTTCAGGCGCTGCAGCGCCATCGGGTCCTTGCGCAGGTCAATGCCTTCCTGCTTTTTGAACTCTTCGGCCAGATAGTCAATGATCTTGGCATCGAAGTCATCACCGCCCAAGTGGGTATCCCCACTGGTGGATTTAACTTCAAAAACGCCCTCTTCACTGAGCTCCAGGATGGAGATATCAAACGTACCGCCACCGAGGTCATAGACGGCGATGGTGGTGTCTTTGTTAGTTTTGTTCAGGCCGTAGGCCAACGCGGCGGCAGTCGGCTCGTTGATGATACGGGCGACTTTGAGCCCGGCGATTTCACCGGCTTCGCGTGTAGCCTGGCGCTGGGAGTCATTGAAGTAAGCCGGCACGGTGATGACGGCTTCGGAGATTGTGGTACCCAGAAACTCTTCCGCCGTTTTTTTCAGTTTTTGGAGAATCATGGCAGAGATCTCCTGCGGCGAGTACTCCTTCTCCCCGATTTTGACGCGAATCGTATCATTGGGGCCTTTGACGACTTCGTAAGGCACCTGTTTGATTTCTTCAGTCACTTCACTATAGCGCCGCCCCATAAAGCGTTTGATGGAGGCGATCGTTCTTTTGGGATTGGTGATGGCTTGGCGCTTGGCAGGCGCACCCACCTTGCGCTCACCATTTTCCAGGAAAGCGACTACGGACGGCGTCGTCCGGCCCCCTTCTTCGTTGGGAATGACTGTGGGCTCCTTCCCCTCCATGACCGCCACCACGGAGTTGGTGGTACCCAAGTCAATACCGATGATTTTACCCATTGCTATTTTGTTTTTGTTTTTTGACAAAATTGGTCTCTTGCAATGGGCATCAATAGATGTGCCAATGCCAAAACCTGCCTTTATGGCTGATTTTTAGGCCTTTCCGTCTGTTTTTTTGTCATTTTCAGCTTATTCCGCCTGCTTTTTTGACAACATGGGAAGCAGGGAATACAGGTTTTGCTTCCTTATCGGAAGCAAAAAATTTGCTGAGTAATTCAAAACCTTTTACCTTTGCAGTCCCGTTCGTGGAGCGGGATCTGGAGACTGTAGTTCAGCTGGTTAGAACGCCGGATTGTGGTTCCGGAGGTCGTGGGTTCAAATCCCATCAGTCTCCCCGGAAATGCCGTTTGCTTAGCAAGCGGCTTTTTTGTTTCGTATGAAAACCTGATCGGTTTTCACAGGTCTGTCGCCTGACGGGCGCCGGGTTCCGATGGTGATTTGACAAACTCCGTGGGCGCCTTTACCTATACTCGTTATGAACAGGTTTGGGACTTGGGAATATCGAACACCGATTAACGAATGGAGATTTGAGGAGTGGGCACTTCGACTTCGCTCAGTGACCACGGTTCGACTAGCTCAGGGATTCCTTCTAAAATCTCAAATCGGTGTTCCTTGTTCGATGTTCTTACCGTCCCAAAACAAATCGCTTTGAGTATAAAACCTCTAAGGGTTGTATAGGGTAACTGTTTAGGTATTCACCAACCGAAAGGTTTTCAGGCCGATTCACCCCTGACCGTTTGCCATTCACCGTATTGCCATATCTTTGCCGCGGTCAAAAACGAACTGATGAAAAAGATACTGTATGTGTTGTTGGTAGCGGCGGCTTTCCGCCTGAGCGCTCAGGAGACCGTACACCGCCTGCCTGAGGTCAATGTGACGGACAACCGTCTGTCCATCCCTGTACGCGAAAGCGTACACACCGTCACCATCGTCACACAAGAAGAGATCCGGGCGCTGCCGGTGCACAGTACCGCAGAGCTATTACAATACTTTGCAGGCGTGGACATTCGCCGCCGCGGCATACACGGCGTCCAGGCAGATGCCGGCATTCGCGGCAGCAGCTTTGACCAGGTGCTCATCCTGATTGACGGCATGCCGATGAACGATCCCCAGACGGGACACCACAACATGAATCTACCGTTGGACTTGTCCGCCATTGAGCGCATCGAAGTCATCAAAGGGCCCGCCGCCCGCATCTACGGCCCGTACGCCTTCGCCGGAGCCATCAACATCGTAACCAAAGACGGACAGCAGGCCCGCACAAGCGCGGTAGCGGAAGGCGGTGATTATGGCATGTGGCACGGAGGCGTCACCACCACGCTGGGCACGGAAGGCATCGCCAACCTGGACGCCCAAGCATCCAACGGTTATCGCTACAATACCGACTATGAGGTCATCAAGGGATTCTTTTCCACGCGCATCCGCAAGGATCGCACTCTTTGGAAATTGACGGGAGGGGCCGCCTTCCGGCGGTTTGGGGCCAACGGCTTCTACGCAAGCCCCCAGTTCAAGGATCAGTATGAGGAGACGCAGACCTCGCTTCTGGCCGTCCAAATGGCCACGTCCAAAGGCAGTTGGACACTCTCTCCCCGCCTGTTTTGGCGACGCAATCAGGATATGTATCTCTTTATCCGCCGCAAGCCGGAAGTATATCGCAATATGCACCACAGCCACCGCCTGGGGGCCGAACTGCACGCCAAATATGGCCGCGGCAAGTTAACGACAGGAATCGGCCTGACGACCGGAGCCCTGCTGCTGGAGAGCAACAATCTGGGCAAGCGCAGCCGCCTGACAGCCGGCCTGTTTGTCGAAGAGCGCATCCGTCTGATGGATGAAAAATTGGAGCTGATACCAGGCATTAACATACACGCTATCAGCGATTTAGGTATCCACATCTTCCCTGGAATAGACATCGGCTGGCGGCTGAACGACCATACACGCCTGTTTGCCAATGCCGGTTATACCTGGCGACCGCCCACTTACACAGACTTGTACTATTCGGGCCCGACGAATATAGGGAATCCGAGTTTGCGCCCTGAATGGGCGCTCAATTTCGAAGCCGGCATCAGGTCTGATTTTCCCTCCGGTTGGCAGATCGCCGTCAGTGTGTTCGAACGCGACGGCCGCGACATCATTGACTGGACGCGGCAGACAGATACGGTCAAATGGCAGCCCACGAATCTCTCCCGGGTGGATGCCAACGGCATTGAGACTTCCATCCAGTGGCATCCTGAGGGCATTCCCGCCTTTGTCAATGTAAACTACACCTACACGGACATCGCGCACCACACCGAAACGCCCGTCATTTCCCGGTACGCCCTGACACATCTTCAGCACCAGTTCAATGCCGCTATCCACGGCAAGCCCACGCGCAACACGTCCATCACACTGGCCTACCGGCTCGGTCAACGAGCCGGTAGCGATCCGTACCAGGTATGGGACGCGGGATTCTCTTGGCGTACCGGCCGGCTGGAGTGGTTCGGGCGCGTGAGCAATATCTTCAACGAGCAATATACCGAGACCAATTTGGTACCGATGCCCGGACGCTGGCTCACCGGTGGCGTCCGCTTTACGATGGACCGGCAAACAAAATAGAGCCCAGACGCACCATATTGGCACCCGCTTCGATGGCCAGTTCATAGTCGCCGGACATGCCCATGGAGAGATGGCGAAAATCGGTTCCAAAGAAAGGCGCCAGGCGGTCATACAGGTCTTTGAGCCGCTGGAACTCATCACGCACCTGTGCGCGGTCCGGCGTCAAACTGGCCATACCCATCAAGCCGCTGATCCGGACATGATCCAAGGCCCGGATTTCATCAAGTAATGCCTTATCGGCCAATTCATCGGGCCGGAAACCGTGTTTGGTTTCTTCCTGCGCCACTTTGGCCTGCAAAAGGACGGGGACGATGCGTCCGATGCGGGTGGCTTCATCGTTGATTTTACGGAGCAACTTGAGCCGGTCTCCGGAGTGAATCAGGTGGACAAAGGGGACGATGGCCCGGACTTTATTCGTTTGGAGATGGCCGATGAGATGCCAACGAATGTCGGCGGGGAGTTGGTCACGCTTTTGGAGCAGTTCCTGCACGCGGTTTTCGCCGAAGTCCCGCTGTCCGAGTTGATAGCGGGCCAAGATTTCATCCGGAGTACGAAACTTGGACACGGCGACCAGGGTAACGCCCTGATCTATCAGGTGTTGTCGAATTTGTGCAAATCGCTGCAAGGCATCCATGGGCTTTGGTTTCCGGGGCGAAATTAAGTCAATTCCTATTGAGCAGGTAAAAAAGCCCTGCTTGTGTAATAACAGGGATTGTTGG
>JALVEF010000042.1 GCA_027031185.1 Saprospiraceae bacterium | reverse complement strand
GCATTGCTTTGCATTGCATTGCCGTCGGCTTCAGCCGACGGGAACGAAAAGCAATAGAAAAAGTGGGGCTTTAGCCCCCGCCAGCCGACAAAGTTTCAGTGCAAAAGCCCGGCTTCAGCCGACGGGAACGAAAAGCCAAAAAACAACCAGGGCTTCAGCCCCCTCCATCCGCGGTACAGTTTCCGGGCAAAAGCTCCGGATACTCGTTTAGATATTCATCTCTTCACCGGCAAATTTTTTTGTGCGACAAAGCCTTTTGAGATGGTAGTGCAAGATGTCCCAAGTGCGTGGGTCACACTTAGCTGAAGCGGATGAGGCCTTTGATGAGGCGGTCGGGTAAGTTGCCTTTGGTGGCGGCCAGATAGTCCTTATGGGAGCAGGGCATGAGTGCGTGTCGCGGGGGGCGACCGGGTTTGATGACGGGTATTTCGATCCACCATCGGCCGGTTTTGCGGCTTTTCCAGAAGGCCAATTGGTGGTTGTTGTGCATCACGACGTATTTTTTGAGATTGGATTTGGACGCAGGGAAGTCCTTTTGGCGGCTGATGAATCCATGGATGAAGTAGTGGATGATGAGGGCGGCGGTCCTGGGGGCGACGGTGGTGGTGTCGGCAGCAGGGTCGCTGCCAAACAGGCCGAAGGCGGAAAGTTTGTCACTCATGCCGGCATAACGTGCCAGTGTACAAGCTTGATGTGCGCTGATACCGAGAGGATAGGGCTCAGTCTGTGCGGGATAGTCGGCATAATGGAGGACGTCGGTGTTGAGGACAAAGAGGTCGGCATCGCGGATGATGGGTTCTGCTTCGGAGATGTCGTGCCGGATACCTGCCAGAGGGAGGATGTCAAAGTCGTTTTCGTGCAGGATGTCAAACAGGTGTGGGCTGTTGAGGTGGCTCTGGGTGCCGATGATGCTCAGATGAAACAGATTGGGGTGAAGTGGGTTGAGGAGTTTGTTGAGGTAAGCGGTATCATCGGATGTTTTGGCATTGAATCGGATGCGGCGGTCGGCGATGGTGAGGCTGACCATTTTTTCGTTGAGTTGGTAGGCATGGTATAGTGCAGAGATGAAGTTTTCGGCGGCGCCGAAGAGTATGGGGACGATGCGGTTTTGGAGGAGGAGCCCGAAAAGCTGGACGGCGAAGTTGGGCTTGGCCTGGATGAGATTTCCGAGGTCAATCATGGGCGCTTGTGCGGGGGCGAGTTTGTCCAGTTCGCGGCGGATGGCATCGGCTTGATTTTGCCGGACACCGATAAATGCCAATTTGGCCCGTTGGAGGGCTTCGGGATTGTCGTGGTATGCCGGGATGTTGTTAAAGAAGCCGCCGGTGCCGGTGTTGTGATCGGTAGCTGGTTTGAGCCAGTTGGAGAGCATTTTTGGGGGCGAAATTAGGAAAAAGCGCGATATCAGAGTGTAGCGGGTGGGAATGATGGCGCATTAGGCGTGTTTTTGGGTGTGATTTGGGAAAAAAAAGGTGTAAATTGCTTGTGGAAAGAGAAAAAAGGTGTACTTTTGCCATGAGGAATCAGTGCTTCACTCATAATCAAAATAAACAATCATGAAAGAAATCATCACAAGGGCAACACTGCTGCTGTTAATGGTAGGTTGCTTGACGTTGGGGTTGCGCGCTCAGCAGGTCACACCGAAAGACATGGTGGAGGTGGGTCTGCATGGAGGTTTGATGTTTGTGGCCGGTGATGTCTCCGCTAACACTGGCTTGGGAGGCGGCGGCTTTGGCGTGGGTATCCATGTGCGTAAGGCATTGGATCATATTTTTTCCATACGCGTGGACGGGGATTTCGGTAAGGCTACCGGAGAGCAGTCTTCGGTGATTACGCTACCCGGTGGGTCGTTCAAGGGTTACAAGACGGATTGGATGGCGTTTACTGGTAGTGCGATTATTACCTTGAACAACATGCGTTTTGACAAGCCGTTCCGGAAGGTAAACATCTACGTGTTGGGTGGTGCGGGTGTCAACAAGTTCACGGCCAATGTGGACGATGGCAGTGGTACGTATCGTAAGGATAGCCGTACGGGCAAGCTGCTGACGCATGCGACAGGAGGGGGCGGAGTATCCTTCCGCCTGTCTCCGCGCTTCAACTTGGCGATCGAGCACGATGTGACCATGTTGATGGGTGGTACGATTGACTTGCTGGATGGCCGAGAGAATTTTGGCAATGGTCCGGACTTTGACCGTACGCCTTACCGTGACTTGATGAACTTTACGCGGTTGAATTTGAACTTTAACCTGGGTGATAAAAACAAACTGGCGGAGCCGCTTTATTGGGTAAATCCGCTGACACCCGTACTTAATGACATTTCGGAATTGCAGAAGCGTCCGGTCATTGACACCAATGATGATGACAATGACGGTGTGGTCAACGCCTTTGATAAGGAGCCGGACACGCCGGCCGATGCTCCTGTGAATGCGGCCGGAGTCGCACTGGACAGTGATGGGGACGGTGTCAAAGACTATATGGATAAGGAACCGTATTCTCCCCCTGGCTACAAGGTCAATAAAGATGGAGTGGCCATGATTCCGCCGGAGCCCAAGATTACGGAGGATGACGTCAATAAGATTGTGGATGCGAAGTTGGAGAACTTTAAGAAGACGGCCGACTTTGGCGGCGGCAAGTTGACGGATTGGTTCTTGCCAATTATCCACTTTAAATTGAATCACTACGATATTCGCAAGCAAGAATATGAGAAGCTATATCAAGTGGCCACTGTAATGAAAAATAATCCTGATATTCGGATTGTAGTTACGGGTTATACGGATAAGACGGCTGACGACCGCTATAACAATGTCTTGTCCTATAATCGTGCGATGGCTGCCATCCAGCACTTGATGAACGTGCACGGCATTCCGCGCGATCGCCTGATTCTGAACTATGGCGGTGAGAACAACACGCTGGTACCGACGGAGGGTGCCAGCTACATGAACCGCCGCGTAGAGTTTAAGGTGGCGACGGTCGAATCTGATATGCCCAGACCGGAAGGCCCCGATGCGGGTATAGGTCCGAAATTTTCCGGCAATCTGGGTGGATATTGATTGTGTGTGATCCTGCGCTGCGGGGTTTGTAAAGATCATGTGGGAGCAGTCGCGAGGCGACTGCTCCCTTTTTTGGTGATAAAGCCAAATTGCCCGATTTGTCCTATCTTTGAAGTATGTCTGCACAGTCCAAACTCCTTACAGATGCGATTGAGGCGCTGTCTGCGCTGCCGGGAGTCGGCAAACGGTCGGCGATGCGTATGGCGCTGTATCTGTTGAAAAGGCCCCGTGAGGAAAGTTTGCAGCTGATTGATAAGCTGCGGCGCTTTGTTTCAGAAATCAAATTTTGTCGTCAGTGCCATCATCTTGCCGACGGGGAATTGTGTGAGATTTGTGCGTCCACAAGCCGCGACACGGGGCTGTTGTGTGTGGTCGAGTCGGTGCGGGATGTGATGGCGATCGAGGATACCGGCCACTTTAACGGAGTGTATCATGTTTTGGGAGGTGTTATATCGCCGGTGGATGGTGTGGGGCCGGACCAATTGCACATTGAGTCGCTGCGCAGGCGACTTGAATCCGGTGCCTTTCAAGAGGTCTTACTGGCCATATCTCCCACGGTGGAGGGCGAGACGACGATTTATTACCTTTCCCGTATCATTCAACCGATGGGGATCCGGATCTCCACACTTTCGCGCGGTGTAGCGTTTGGAGGGGAGTTGGAATATACGGATGAGTTGACCTTAGGGCGCTCTATATTAGCACGCCGGCCATACAAAATTGGAAAGGAGTGAGCGCATGGACTTGTCCGTCATCATTGTCAATTACAATGTCAAATACTTTCTTCAGCAATGCCTGGCGTCCGTGGCGTCTGCCTTTGCCGGTCTTGAAGTAGAGGTGTTTGTGGTGGATAATGCATCGAATGACGGGTCATGCGAAATGATTCGGAGTCGGTTTCCTTGGGTGCGCTTGATAGAAAACCGTGAGAATGTGGGTTTTGCCAAGGCCAACAATCAGGCGATACGGCAGGCCCGTGGGCGGTATATCCTGCTGCTCAATCCGGACACGGTTCTCGAGGAGGAGACCCTGGAGCGCTGTGTACGTTATATGGATGCACATCCGGAAATAGGTGCATTGGGTGTCAAGATGATAGATGGTACGGGAGCCTATTTGCCGGAATCCAAGCGCGGCTTTCCTTCTCCTTTGACGTCGTTTTTTAAGCTGTCGGGTCTTTGGGCGCTTTTTCCGCGGTCGCCGCTGTTTAACCGTTATTATATGGGGCATTTGAGCGCGGATGCGTCTCACGAGGTGGATGTGTTGGCGGGGGCTTTTATGATGATGCCAAAGCGCGTGTTGGATGAGGTTGGGATGTTGGATGAGGCTTTTTTTATGTATGGTGAGGACATAGACCTGTCCTATCGCATTCAGCAAGCGGGATACAAGATATACTACTACGCGGATACGCACATCATCCATTACAAGGGGGAGAGCACCAAACGTGACAGTATCCGGTATGTGAAGGTTTTTTATGAGGCTATGGCCATATTTGCCCGCAAGCACTTCGCGCCTGCCAAGGCGCAAACTTTTACCATATTGCTCCACATGGCCATCGGGATCAAGGCGTTGCTCACGGTCGCCAAGCGGGTGTTCCGGCATTTCTTTTTCCCGGTAGCGGACTGGTTGTTGTTTTATGCGGCCACTTTGGTGGCGAAGGATTTTTGGGCATCGTATTACTTTCACGATCCGGATTACTATCAGGATACTTTCCGGTGGTTTAATGCGCCGTTGTATGCGTCTATTTGGGTATTGAGTATCTTCCTGAATGGTGGATATGACAGCGTATATGCGCTGCGGCGCCTGGCCCGGGGGATTATTATCGGGACATTGGGGATAGCGGTGGTGTATGGTTTTCTTGATTTGTCTTTTCGGACGTCACGGGCGGTCATTGTCCTCAGTACATTATTGGTGACGGCGATAGCTTTTCTGTTCCGTTTTGTTGCGCATTTGGTGCAGTACCGGCATCTGTCTGTGGGGCGGTCCCGTCAAAAGCGATTGGTGATAGTGGGTAGCGATGGGGAGGCAGCCAAAGCACAGCGTCTGCTATGGCAGGCTGGCAGGGGCTACAATTTTCTTGGCGTGGTGACGCCGGATGACCGATACGATCCCAAAGCACACTTGGGGACGCAGGCTGACCTTGGGGCCATTGTGCGTATTTACAATGTAGATGAGGTGGTTTTTTGTGCCAAAGATTTGCCGGCATCGGTTATTATCCGGTGGATGGGGCGGCTGGGTGTCCGGGTGCACTTTAAGATTTTTTCGCAAGATAGCGTGAGTATTCTGTCCAGTAGCTCAAAGAATGCCAGGAGTGAGCTGTATGTGGAAGAGGTGCGGTAT
>JALVEF010000041.1 GCA_027031185.1 Saprospiraceae bacterium | reverse complement strand
AAGTCCGAGGGCGACTACGCGGCCGTCAAGCATCTTTTTGAGACCTACGGGCGCAAGCTGGATCAGGACTTGCATCGCGAGGTATTGGCCCGCGTGGAGAAACTGCATCTGGCACCTTACGGCGGCTTTATCAATCCGGAGCTGGTCCCGGTCAAAGACAAGGACGGCCATATCATAGATGTGAAAGTCGAGTATCCGGATGACTTTGCAGCCCAGATGCTGTCTTACAGCCGGCGGTACGGTTTTTTGTGAAAGTTTACCGGCCTGGCGGCCGGTGTGGTTTTAGCGGTGCAGAGCAGCCAGCCGGCGCCGCCATTCCAAATATCCGGCAATGGCGATGACCAGGAAAATGCTGTATTGTACCGCCGTGAAGCACAAGTGTTTGATCAGGTATAGGGGTACGGAGATGACATTGCCCAGAATCCAAAACGTCCAGTTCTCAATCTTCTTCAAGGCCATCAGCCACATGGCGATGAAAAATACGGCCGTGGTAAAAGCGTCAATGTAGGAGATGTAGGTGATGGGCGTGCCGAAGAACTTATACACCCCCAACACAAAAAGAACCGCCGCCACAAAGGAAATCACGATCCATATTTTTTCGCGCTTGTTGGTACGGGAGATGAGCCGGTGGTCGGCTTGGTCGCCCGGCGCCGGGCGCAGCCACATATACCATCCGTACAAACTCATGGCCGTGTAATAGGCATTGATGACCATGTCGCCGCGCAGCTCGTAGGTGGCGCAGATCCAGGTATAGAGTGCGGTGCTGATGATACCGGTGGGGAATACCCAGATATTTTCTTTTTTGGCCAGCCAGACGCTGACTACGCCCATCAGCGCGGCCGTGATCTCCAGGGCAACCATCCAGGGCAGCGCTCCGCGATACGGCGCCAAAAAGCAGTCCGTCATTTTTTAGGTGTAAAGGTAGTATTTCGGGGATAAAGGTCGAACGGCAAAAAAAGAGACGCACGCCCGTGCGTCTCTTTTGGCCGCGTTTATTCGTCCAACCAGACGACACGCTCGTTGAGCGGGAGCCGCTTGTCGGGCCGGCGGGCATTTTCGACATAACCCATGAAGAAGAATCCCAGGCACCTCTCGCCGTCATCCAGGGGCAAGATCTTGCCGGCCTTGGCGGCGGCAGGCGGCGTACCCCAATAGGCGCCGATGCCCAGTTGGGTAGCTGTCAGCCACATATTTTGAACGGCCATGGCCACGGCGGCCATCTCTTCCCACTCTTTGGGTCGCTCTTGCGGGTCACGCTTCATACAGATGGCAATGACGGCGCCGGATTTCTTGCCCTTGTTGAGGATTTTGTTGTATTTCTTTTCGCGGAAGTCTTCCGGCGGGGTGTTGGCCTTATAGGCTTCGGCCAAAAATCGCCCCAGGCGATTTTTGGCTTCACCGGTCAGGACTTTGAAGCGCCACGGCTCCGTGCGGAAGTAGTTGGGCGCATAAGTGCCGTTGGTCAGGATGGTCTCCAGTACGTCTTTGGGGATTTCCTTGTCCAGGTACTCGGGCGGATAGATAGAACGCCTGGACCGAATCAGGTCATTCAGTTCTTCTGTTGTCATCTTCTTTGCAGTTTTTTGTTCGATTGGTATTTGTACGCGCAGCGGTTTAGGGGGATAGGAGGCATTGTCCGCGTCCCTTCTTTCCGGGCCGGGCGGGCCGGAAAGAAGGGACGCGGACATCCTGTCAGTGTCCCGCACCGCTTCGCGACGAGTATAATACAAAGAAAAGCGAAATGTTCACCTTGTCCGTGTGACGGAGCGCACAGAATTAGCGTATCAGAGTCACATCTCCTGCATAGACTGCCCGTTCGCCATTGAGAAAACGGACTTCAGCCACATACACAAAGACCCCCGGTTGCATTGGTTTGCCCCGGAACCGCCCATCCCAACCCAGGTGTTCGCGATTGGGTGCCAAAGCGTGGCTCTCATAGATAAGATTGCCCCATCGGTCGAAGATGCGCAATAAATCAATCTGCTCCACCCCTTTGTCGGCAAAGACAGTGAAGAAGTCATTGATGCCGTCCCCATTGGGTGAGAAGGCGTTGGGGATATAGACCTCACGTGTGCGGAGCACACGTACCCACACCGAATCTTCCACAGGACAGGCGTAGCGGTTGTTGCCAGCCAAAAAATACATGGTGGATTGGTAGGGGGTGACGACCGGCTGCAAGCAGTCGTCGCAAGCAAAAGAGCCGTCGGCGGCTTCGATGTGAAACGAGGGCAGATTGGTCAGCACGTGCAGCAGGGCACTGTATCCCAGTTCGATTTGGACGGTATCTTCCAGGAAGTATAGGTATTGGTCTTGTGCATCAAAAGTGGCCAGATGCAGGGTGATCGCTGAGTCACAGCCTGCCGATGTTACCAATGCGAAGCGATACGTGCCGGCGGTGTCGGTGAAGCTGCCGTCCGGCAGTGTATAGCCATTCATCTGACAAAAAGTGTCCACTCGTGTGATCTCGTAAGTGGGCAAAATAGACAGTTGCAGGGTGACGGTGCTGTCACATCCAAATGCAGACGTCAAGTTTTGAGTCAGCGTGGTGTCTGTGGTCAGTATCGCCCCGCCGAAGACAAGTGTGTCGCCGGCGCACAGGCTTGCGCTGGAGTTTACATTGGTATTCGTGTGGATAACGACATTAAAACTGTCGGTTCTGGTGCAGCCGGAAATGGTGGACTGCACCCAGTACAATCCGGGTTGATAGACTTGCAAGACCGGTGCCGTGCTGCCTGTATTCCACGTGGTGGTGGCATTGTCGGCCGTGATGGTCGGCGCCAGGGTGACCGTATCACCCGTGCAGCTATGCAGGTTGGCAAAGCTGCTGCCACCGATGGCATTTTCGTCCACGATGAAAGAATCCCGGTAGGTGCACCCCGAGAGCGTCGTCTCTACCCAATAGGTACCTGGCGCATCTATATATTGCGAATATGCCGTGGTCCCGTTGTTCCAGAGGTAAGAAGCCCCCGGTACGCCAAAGCTGGGTTCCAGCAGTATTTGGGAGCCCGTGCAAATGGATAGCGTGGAGGTATGTGTGCTATCATTTTCGATCACCGAAATGGGTATGAATATCGTATCAGACACATTGCACAGCCCGCCGCCACCATTGGCGATGAGCATTACCTTGTATTCGCCGGCCTGGTCAAATGTATGCACCGGGTTGACGTCTTTGCTGGCCGGCGAACCGTCACCGAAGTCCCAGTAATAAGTGGTGGCACCGATACTGAAATTATTAAATGTGATGGTCAGCGGTGCGCATCCCGAAAATGCCGGATCCGGCAGCCCCTTGGCCACGACCAGCGGCGGCTCAAAGTCCAGTTTGATGACGCCCAGGTTGCAGTTACTGGCATTGTTGGTGTTTGAATAGGCGCCCGGTGTAGTGGGGAAGTCACTATAGCCCCCGCACCCCGCACACACAGCCTGATAGATGGTGCCTGCTCTGTCAAAGCGACTGGTGCCGCCGTCCACATGTTCGCGCGATGTGCCGCCCCCGAAATAGGTGGCGTACTCGATGCCGGCCAGTTGGGGCTGAAATACTATGAAGTAAAAGTCGCTGCCTGTGGTAGCTGATTGGATGGCGTTTGGTGTAGTCGGCAGGCCTGAAATGTTATTGATCGGGCCATTGTTTACCAGGCCACCCCAACCGGAGAAATAAATGCGGTCACACACATCCACCATAAAGGCTGCCGGCGACAGCTCTCGCTCCCCCTGACCGAGACCGAAGATGCCGGAAAACAGCGTATTTTGCAGGTCGGCATCCAGGCCATGGATAAACTGGCCGCTGCCGGTATGGGCGTAGGCGCCGGGTGTGACGGGGTAATGCCCCCCCAGTGATTGGCCGGTGACGATGATATCTCCCTGGACATCAAAATCAAAGAAATAAGCCCGGTCCTCGTCGCCGGTACCGAGAAAGGTGCCGGCCTTCAACTGGCTGCCGGTGGCGTCCAGCCGGACGGCGAAGCCGTCCGATGTGCCGCCCTGGTAGGTGGAGTGTAGGCCGGAGCCGGTGACAGGAAAATTTTGGCTCCGGGTCAGGCCCACCGCAATGATATCTCCAGATTTGTCGGTTTTCAGCGAAAATACCGCATCATCAGATGAACCGCCCAAATAGGTGGCAAATAGCACCGAACTGAGGTCAAAAGACATTTTGACGATCACGCCGTCATATTCTCCTCCGCCGTGGGCGGACATGAATGCGCCGGGCGTGACGGGAAAGTCGGAGGAGGACGTCACGGAGCCAATGTAGATGTTGTTGGCATCATCTACATACACTTCGCCGCGCACATCATCCCCGTAATTCATGTGTACCAATGAAGAGAATACCTGGAAATATACGCCGTCGTTGCCGGTGCCGCCCAAGTATGTGGAGCCTGTCAGTTGCTTGCCATCCAAGGAAAAGATGCTGACCGTGATGTCGGATCCATTGATGTAGCTCAAAGAGCTTGAAGTGCTTGTCCCGGTGCCCCCGCCAAAGGACTGTTGGAAGGCATTGGCAGTGGTGGGAAAGTCATCGGATGAGGTAGAGCCCAGGACGATGAGTTGTCCGACGGAATTGACGATCATGCTGTGTGGGACATCTGTCTGTGACCCACCCAGATATGTGGCATACAAGAGCGTACTGCCGTCCGTACTGAACTTTGAAATGCCAATGTCAATGTGTCCGGTGAAGGTCGTCGAATAGGCGCCTGTCGTCGCCGGATAACCGGTCCCAAATACAATGCCTCCGCCGTACAAATTGCCATAGTCGTCATTGGTGGCCGTAAAGCCCCAGTTGTCTGCGGATGAGCCCGAAAAGGATGCGAAGCTGAGGACGGGATCTATCACCAATTCCCGTGTTTTGTCATAGCCGGCAGGCAGGGCGAAGTGCACGGTTTGCCCCGACAATACAAACCGGCATGGCACGGGGACCCGCTTGCCGTCCACTACTTGAAAGGCTATCGGGGCTTGTTCGGTTACTTCATTGACAGACGTCACAACATGCAAGTCGCCATTGCGCAAATACAGACTGTCTGCTCCGATATACTGCATTTTTATTTGGGAGGGATCGCCGCTTTGCGGCGAAATGATAAAGCTGTATTCCACGCCTGCCTCGTCTCCGTACATCAACAAATCAATACCCGGATACAAATTCCGACTCCGAATCTGCTCGTACACGGGCACACCACTCGCCCAATGAACAGGATCTTGTCCCAAATAGTAGTTTTCGTAATACGTTTTTGGGCGAGAACCGGTCACTTCCGGTGTGGGCCGGGCGCCGGCAAATCGTACCTGGTACGCGTGGCAGCGGATCGAATCAGGCAGCGGCCGGTGGCCCGGATGCAGATGCACCGTGGCCGGATCGCGTAGGGCAATGGTGAGTCGGTCACTTTCTACAAATAGCTCACCTGCCCCCAACT
>JALVEF010000040.1 GCA_027031185.1 Saprospiraceae bacterium | reverse complement strand
GATCATTCTCAAAAAAATGAAGACTAATATCTTGTCCGTCAAATACGGCATACGAGCACTGGTGTAACCATTCACCGAGGTTGATATAACGGGAGCGGCCGTTTTTTAGTGTAAAGTCAATGGGTAGATGACGGTGTCCAAAAACGAAGTAGTCAATCTTGTCCAATTCCGGATGTTGGTTGGCATATTGGATGAGGCGCTCTCCATGTGCACCATGCCAGACATAATCCATAGAAGCGAGCCGGCTGCTTTGTGACCAGCGATGGGCTATTGCCATCCCGATGGCAGGGGGAATGTGTGCAAATAGCCATTGGCACACCGGGTTACTAAAAATGCGCTTGAGCATTTTATATCGTTTGTCACCGGGGCCGAGGCCATCGCCATGCCCAATCAAAAAGGTCTTTCCGTTGAGCCGGATTTTCGCAGGTGCTTTGTGTACCTGCACCCCGATTTCATCAGGCAGATAAGAAAACATCCACATATCATGATTGCCCGTGAAGATGGTGACCGGCACCCCATTATCAGTGAGCTCAGCGAGCTTGCCGAGCAGCCGGACAAAGCCCTTGGGGACGACAGATCGGTATTCAAACCAAAAGTCAAAAATGTCTCCCACTAGATAAATATGCGCCGCGTGATCTTGAATAGAATTGAGCCAGCGGATGATTTTCTTTTCACGCTCGGCACTGGACAAGCCGGCATCCACACCGAGATGAAAGTCAGAAGCGAAATAGTACTTTTTGTCCGCCATATTCGGCACAAAGGTAGAAATTTTGGCCCGAACGGGCTAAAAAGGGACTAAATCGCCGCGGCACGACAAAAAAATTTGACATATACGGAAAAGATGGCTACCTTTGCGACTCTGCCAAACAATATTCTGTGTCCGTATGATGGCACAGAATAATGTTTTGGCTCAGTTAAGCATCTGTTAAGCGAGTTAGTCAAATTTTGATAATTCGCCAAATGTCGCGACATTAGCGGCATCAACTCGAAACCAACTCCCGGCAATATTGCCAAAGACACAAAAAGAAAGGCGTATAGGCATTAGATCTACTCTGTTTTGACATTTTGTGATAAATAAAACGGTAGACCTATGCGTTATGCACCTTTGACCGACAGGGAGTTGATTGATCTCTATCTCCAAGGCGACGAAAAGGCTTTCAGCCACCTTTTGGACCGGCACAAGGCCAAAATTTACAGCACGATCTATTTGTTTGTGAAGGATCATGCGCTGGCCGAGGACATTTTTCAGGATGTTTTCATAAAAATCATTGACACCCTGCGCCGTGGTAAATACAACCACGAAGGCAAGTTTGTGCAGTGGGCTTCGCGGATAGCCTACAATATGTGCGTGGACAATTTCCGCCGGGGCAAGCGGCGCGCCCATATTCGCCCCAACGATGAGTTTGATATTTTTGACGTAATTGAGACTACAGAGCCAGGTGCCGATGCGCAGATTATCCGATCCGAGACACATGACAAAGTACGCAAGCTCGTAGATATGCTGCCGCCCGAACAACGCGAGGTGGTGATACTGCGCCACTATGCAGATATGAGCTTCAAAGAAATATCCGCCCTGACCCGGGTGAGTATCAATACGGCCCTGGGCCGGATGCGATATGCCTTGATAAACATCCGCAAAATCATGGAAGAAAAGGAAGTCACGCTATAACTCTCCTTTGCCAAAGGTGCAAATGGCGCTTCGGCCAAGGCCGAAGCGCCATTTTTTTTTGGTAAATTATTGAAACAATTTGTTTTTCCGAAAAAAAGCCATACCTTTGGGGTGGTGTTAAAGAACACCCCCGCGCTTTTTCTTGTAAAAATTGACCCCGGCACCATAAACCCAGCCGACACGCCCCTTTTTAGTTCTTATCTTGACCCACGGCTCATCCGCTTCTTCAAGCCCGAGGTTTATTTTCTGGGTGAAATCCGTCACCTCATCCATAAAATAAACCTTCTCAAAAAGGGGAAGCTTCCCAATCACTTTTGCATCCAGGCCAGGCTCCGCTCTCAGCTTGAGTCCGTCAATGGTCACATACAATACGGACCGCTCAACGACCGTCCGGCCCCCGGGCGGAGCGGCAGGGCTGCCGGATGGCGCGGTACCAGACGAACGAAAAGTAGTAGAGTCCGCAATCATTGGCGGCAGGCTGTCCGGATCCTCGGGGGATGATGCCGTGACGGTATGCTCCGGCTCCGGAGTATCCGCAGCCAGCCCCCGCTGCT
The DNA here is from genome assembly GCA_027031185.1 of Saprospiraceae bacterium. Classification (GTDB taxonomy): domain Bacteria; phylum Bacteroidota; class Bacteroidia; order Chitinophagales; family Saprospiraceae; genus HyVt-613. The sequence continues at coordinate 2,552 of JALVEF010000040.1, read as the reverse complement.
GATTGCATTTGGCAATAGCCCAAATGGCAAACGTGAGCAAAACCAAGGACAGCAATAATAACTCAAATTTGGGTAGTTTCATAGCACGTCGTTTTGCTTTTAGGCTTCCCTTTTCCACAACAAATAAGGGCGCCTAAATAGGTCGTATCTGCCAGATACCCCTTGCGCTAATAACGGGCACACCTAAACAGATACCATAGCTCAAACTTCCAAATAGCCGGCGTACCATTCAAAGCACACACAAAACACATACAAAGATGACAAAATTATCCGGGAACCCCAAAATGCCTCATGCAGATGCAAGCTTAGCAATCAAGCCCCCGTATCTCACCCGTCCGTCAAGTGTCAAAGCAGTAACACTCAGCCATACGCCCCAAATTTGAGACTTCACAGGCCCGGTTGCCTACCATAAACACCACAAAGCGCACTATACACACTGATCAAGATAGCACACAATGAGCAAAACACAAACAAAATACAGCACGCAGCCAGAAAGAACTCCGTCAGCCATGGAAGACAGAATGCTCTACAACATCGCCCTGACCAAAATCCCCGGCATCGGGTCCAGACGCACCCGGTCACTGGTAAACTACTGCGACAATGTGCAGCAGTATTTTCAGCAGCCCGATATGGTCAATGAAGTGCCCGGACTGGCAGCGTACGGAAAAGCCTTTAGAGATACCAGCCAATACTTGGAGTCGGCAGAGCAAGAATTGTACTGCTTGCAAAAACACCAGATCCGGCCCTTGTTCCTGACGGATGATGCCTATCCGCGACGACTCCGACACATTCCGGACAGTCCTCCTCTGCTGTACTATAAAGGGACAGCCGATCTCAACGCCCCGCGCATGCTGGCCATTGTAGGTACCCGCAATGCCACAGAATACGGCAAACGCATCCTGGAGCATATCATATCCGCACTGGCCGAATACGATGTCACGATCGTAAGCGGGCTGGCCTTCGGTATTGATATTGCCGCCCACCGCCAAGCCCTACGCGTAGGGCTGCCCACCATCGGCGTCATGGGATCCGGCCACCGCTATATATATCCCGCCGAGCACCGGCAGACCGCCCGTATGATGGAGATCCAGGGAGGACTGCTGACCGAGCTGCCCTATGACACCGGCCCCGAAAGAGAGCACTTTCCGATGCGCAACCGCATACTCGCCGGAATGAGCGATGCCGTACTTGTGGTGGAATCCGCCGAAAAAGGCGGAGCTATGATCACAGCCAATCTGGCCCATAAATACGGCCGCAACGTCCTGGCTATACCGGGACGCGTCTCCGATACCTACTCCGCCGGATGCAATAAACTCATCAAAACCCACAAAGCCCAGGCGGTCTCAGATGCCGGTGATATCCTGAAAATCATGAACTGGGGCCGGGCGCATAAGGCCAGACAAAGACGCTTGTTTGAGTCCTTGTCTGCCGCGGAAAAACAAGTCGTAAAACTCCTGCAAAATACCGAAAGCAAATTCGTGGATGAGTTGGCTGCAACACTTCGAGTCCCACCGGGAAAAATGGCCTCATATTTGCTTAGTTTAGAACTGAAGGGGGTTGTGAAGTGTCTGCCCGGCAACCGGTACACCCTGGTATGAGGATCAAATCCGGAACATCGCCGGTATCCTGCCGACCGGCACTCCTGTCAATACATTCAATAAACGTAACTGTTTAGGTACCCGCTGTTTTTGAGCAAAAAACAGGAGCACCCGAATAGTCACAATTTAGCTACCTTTGGGTATAGCAAATCAAAAACCTGTCATCATGATTTGGCGCCTTACCCCCGCCCTTTTAGTCGTACTCCTTTCACTTACCAGCTGTCCGCCGCGAGCTTCCATAGCAAACACCGAAATGAAGCCGTCGGCACCGGTGAAAAAGCAATCTGAGCCTGGCCATATCAAGAATGTGATTCTCATGATAGGGGACGGCATGGGCATTACGCAGGTGACGGCAGGCCTCTATTCCAATAGCAATCATCTGGAGCTCGAGCGCTGCCGGTATATCGGGCTTCTCAAGTCCTATTCGGCCAATAAACTCACCACTGACTCGGCCGCCGGAGCAACGGCATTTGCCTGCGGGAAAAAGACCTACAACGGTGCTATCGGTGTGGACACCAATAAGCAGCCGATACCCACATTATTGGAGCTTGCCGAGCAACGCGACATGGCCACCGGGCTGGTGGTGACTTCTACCATCTGCCACGCCACCCCGGCAGCTTTTATTGCACACGTAGAGAAGCGCTCCATGTATGAGGACATCGCCACATTCTTTGCGGGCAGTGGTGTGGACCTGTTTATTGGAGGAGGAGAGAAGCATTTTATAAAGCGCAAGGACGGGCGCAATCTGGTAAAAAGTCTCGTGGATAAAGGCTATGCCATTGGGCGGATTCAGGATACAAAAATCGCCGACCTGAGTTTTTCGCCCGACCGGCCGATGGGATATTTCACCGGATTTGATGACCCCAAGACCTATCGCCAGGGACGCCGCTATTTTGTGCCGGCAGTGGAGAAAAGTCTGACTTATCTCAAGGCCCGCGGTGGGGACAGAGGCTT
>JALVEF010000039.1 GCA_027031185.1 Saprospiraceae bacterium | reverse complement strand
AAAGTCGGCTGAAGCCGCTGGCAATGATTTCTTTGTCTGCTCTTCTTTGCCTGCTTTGCTTTCGGGGCTGAAGCCCCGATTTTTTTGCTTTCCACTGTCCTTTCACTTATTTCCCGTTCAGCAGGCGGCGCAGCCCCTTGAATAGCTCGCCGAAAGAGTCAAACTCGCGGTTGTACTTCAAACCGATGCCCTTCTTTTGGCGGTAGCGCGTGCCGGTGTAATCCGGCTCAAAGCGGTTGTACACTTGTAAATGAAACCGGCGATTCTTGGTCAGCTCCACTTCGATGCGAATGTCGCCGGAAAAATCATTGGTGCCGGCGGGCAGCTCGGCATTGCGCTCCAGGCCTACATTGCCGCCTAAATAAATGGCGAGGCGGTTGTTGAAGAACGAATTTCTCAGATTGAAGCGGAAAGCGCCGGGGCGGATGACACCCGGTGTATTGCCCGCCGTCTGAAAGTCTTGGTAATAGTTGATGCCGACATCTACCTCGGTGCCGGAGTAAATCTTGCTGGTGCCGATGACCTCGGCCAAAAAGGAGTTGATATGCAAGGCCAGTTGGGTGGCCAGCATCTCGGAAAGCGTGCTGTAAATCCCGCTCACCACGGCCTCGCTCTGCTGAAAGCCGAGATTGTTGCCGGGGGGCAGGAAGTTGCCAAAGACCAGGAGCCCGAAGACCTGACGGTTGAGTTCATTTGGGTTGTTTTTGAGCAGGGCCAGCTTGTTGGATGCATAGTTTTTGATGTTGCCGACCAGGTTGTTGATACTGATGGAGAATTGGATTTGCGGATGCAGCATGGGCCCGGTCAGGATGAGGCCCAAGTCAATATCGCGGACTTGTTTGGCTTGGCGTTTGGTGGCATTGTCGGCGTCGGCGGCGGTGAGTTCTTCCCGGATGAGGTTATAGACCGGTGCTTTGAGCCCGCGATACTTGGCCCGGATATCCAGCTCGGCTTTGGTGGCTTCGCCGGTCCAGGTGATGGTGCTGCCCGGCTCGATGATGAAGGGCTTGTTGACGAGGTTGAGCAGGGTGAAGAGGTATTCTCCTTCGCCGATGGTGTACAGGCCGTTCATGGTAAATTCGCCGTCCCGTTTGAGGCTGAGTGTAAAGTCCCCGGTGCCGCGGCTGCGGATGATGTCGCCGGTCACTTCGTCAAAGATGAGCTGAATGAGCGCATCTTCGGTGACTTCAAACTGCATGCGGATATCCAGCCCGCGTGGCGTGACGTCCCGTCCGGTGCCGGTCGCTTGCGGCTTGTCAAAGCGGATAAAGTGCACGAAGGAAGTCTGCTCTACCTGGTGCTCTTCCGTGAACAGCAGATTGAGTTCGGTGTTTTCCAGGCTCTTGCCCCGGACGTACAGGACGGGTGTCTCCATGGGGCCGGAAAACTGGGCTTCTGCCTCGGCCAGCACGGTGCCGTAGTACAGGGGATTGTCGCCCTTGTGGGTGTCGAGGACGAGAAAGCGGTCGGAGCGGATCTTGACGTTGAGGCCGAAGTCGTGAAAGCGCCGGTGATACAGCCCGCCCTCGATGACGGCCGTGTGGCCGAACTTGTCCTTGATGACGCCGCCGGTGGCGTCAAAGCGGGTGGTGGTGATGCGCACGTCCTGATCGTCTATGGTGTAATGTGTCTTGAGATAGTCCACGGTCAGTTCGCCGTGATTGATGTGCGCCAGGCCGTCAAATTCGGGACCGGTCAGGGGGCCGCTGATCGTGATCCGGCCGTCAAAGTCACCGCGCACATTCGAAATGCCGTTGGGGATGATGTCTTTCATGATGCGAAACGGGAAGCGGCGCAAGTGCCCGTCCAGATGGATGCTCCTGGGCTGGATGCGGCGGCGTCTCCACACGCGGCTCTTCGGGAAGAAGTACACATATCCCTTCGCGCGCAACATGTCATCGGCGCCGATGGACAGTCGCACATTGGCCGGGCTGTGGAAATCGGCCAGGTCGCCGCTAAATTCCATGGCGCCGTAGCTGAGGCCGTTGATAAAGAGGGTATCGGCGGTAAGCGAGACGGTCAGATCCCGGCGGGCACGCACATCGCCGAAGCGGATGGCGGCCTGAAACGGCCCGGTGTATTGCAGGTTTTCGTAGTTGTACAGGGAGTTGATAAAGGACAAGTCGAAGTTTTTTAGGTCCAGTTCCAGACTGTTTGGGTCCGGTGTGGTCAGCTTGAATAGCTTGTCGCCGGAGTGGAAGACGATGTTTTTTGCTTCGAGTGTGTGCCTGCCCACGCGCAGGTAATTGTCTTCGGCAATGTGCCAGTTTTCTTTTGCGAGCCTGAATTTGGAGGGCTTGAAACGCAGCTCAAAGTAGTCATCATAGGGCAGGACTTCGCCGTTGAAATGGACGCTTTTGAGCACGTTGCTGATGTTGGAGGACTTGATGCGGAAGCTGAGGGTGTCGGCCCCCATAGTGAGCTTGAGCGAGATGGGCGGCAGGCTTCGGCGGTCATTGAGCTGGGTTTCAAAGATGAAGGCGTCCAGTTTTATTTTGCCGGGCTTGCCATTGACGTCCGCGATGGTATTGCGGATGACCTTGGATCCGGCCACGATTTTGTCCAGGGCGGCGCTGATGGCAAAGGTGGAGTCGCGGCTGTTGAAGTGCCCGTTGATGCCGATGCCTTGCAGGCTGTCCAGGGGCAAGCGGATGATCTTGGTGAAGTGGCGGCTGTCGGGTACGGTCAGGCGAAAGTCAAAGACCTGTGCCACGGTCGTTGTGGTATCACGCTGCCAATGGAGCTTGTGCGCGAAGGACGGACTGTTTTGGATGAAGGCGTTTTTGATGGCTGCCGGCAAGGTGGCCAAATCGAACTCGCCCTGCAACTGTCCTTTGACCAGCTTGGATTCTATGCGGAGGAAGTGGGGCAGGGGGCCGTCCGTGCGGGCCTCTATCCTGACCGAGTCGAGCCGGTAAGCTTCGGTGCCGTTGTTGAATACAAACCGGGGACTGATGACCGTGCCGGACAATTTTTTGGGATCACTGCCGTGCAGGTTCATTTGGATGTGGCCGGCCAGGTAGAGGGGCTTTTTGGACCAGTGCAGGCGGTACAAGTCCAGTTTTTGGATTTGGGTCTTGAAGTTGTATTTGGCGATGGTGTCGGTAAAGTCAATGCTTCCGTTGAATTTCAAGTCGAAATTGGGGTCGTCACTCTGCAGCAGGCCGTTGAACAGGTTGCGTTCGAGTTTGCCGTTGAGGACGATGTGGCGGTAGGTGTAGTTATTGAAATCCAACTTATCAATTTGTGCATCCAATAAGGCCTTGGCCGAGTTCAGGTGGATGCCCCTGCCTTCTTTGACGTTGGCGCGAAAGGTGATCTTGCCGAGCCTGGTCTGGTCGAAGTAGGTGGCCAGGTCAAAGTCGGTGACGTTGAGTTGGCCGGAATAGCGGGCTTGCTCGAAACCGGTGGTCAGGTCCAGTTTCATATCGGCCTGTACGTGTCCGATGTCCGTTTGCAGTGCGCCAAAAGCCACCATTTGGCTGGTAAATCCGTCCAATGAACCGGCAAAACGGATGGTGCCCAGCTTGTCCAGATTGCGTGGCAGGGCGGTGTGGGGCAGGAGCGTCCGCAATGTGCGCACCGACGTGCGCACATTGCGGACAGCGACATTGAAGGACGTATGGGCCCGGTCCAGGATGTCGCCCACTTTGATATTGGCTTCCAGGTCGCTGTCGGCAAAGTGCAGGCGAAGGTCGCGGATGCGCGGGTCATTGATGCGGCCCGTGAAGTTGCCGGAAAAGGTCACGGGCTTGTCATGGTGCAAGGCCAGAAAGCGGTTTTGGCGCAGCCCGGGTGCAAAATAAAACAGGTCGTTGAGATCCAGGCGGCAGTCTGTCAGCGCCGCCCGGATAAAGACGCTGTGTGCAAAGTCCCGGAAGCTGTTCCAGCTGTCGTACTTCATCTGCAAGTCACAGGCCAACCGGCTGCCTTGGCTGCCTGCGTGCGCGCCCGTCCGGATCCGGAGCCGGGTCAGGGACGTCTCCTCCGGCCCCACCGCCACCGCGTCAGCGGTGAAACTCTTCCATTCAAATCCGCTCTGTTCGCGGACCGACAGCTCCAGCCGCCGCGTTTGCCAGTGTGTGCCGTCAAAGTGCAGCCGGCGGATGGTCGCCTGTACGTGCGGGAAGGTCAAATGCCGAAAGTCCACCCTGGCCTGTGCCGTGTCGGCGGTCAGGCCGTCCGTGTAGTCATCGCGCGAGAAGTAGCCGTGGCGGATTTGCAATTTGCCGATATGGAGCAGGGGAGATCGCGCCGTCGTGTCCGGTGTCCGGGCCGGTGGCGGAGACAAGGCCGTGTCGCGCCGGAAGAGGGCGATCATCGGTCTGTTCAGCGTCACTTCGCGGATATAATAGCGCTTGTTCTTTAAGTCCAGGCTGTCCACCCGGATGTGGCCATCGTGGAGAAAGGAATCCAGATTGCGACCGTTCCGGTCGTCGCGGTTTTGAAACCGGATGGCGCGCAAGTGGAGCGTCTTGATAGCCAGTCTGAACTGCTTGTCCTTTTTATTGGGCGTGGCGAAATAGTCCAGGACAAATTGGGCGTTGGTGGTGATACTGTCCCGCGGCCGCCGGATCAAGAGGGCCGCGCTGTCCAGGTCTATGCGCGCGATGGCCAGGTGGTGGTTAATCAGGGTTAACCAACTCTTGTCCAGCCGGACGAGCAGGCGCCTGGCATAGAGTAGCGTGTCTCCCCGGCGGTCTTCGAGATAGAAGTCATGGAGCACGGCGCCGGAAAACAAATGAAAGCGGAAGGAGGAGGCTTCCACGCGGGTGTGCAACTCGCTGCGAAGATAGTTCAGTGCCCATTGGCGAATGCGGTTTTGGACGGGCGGGGACTCCACGGCGATGTAAGCGGCGAGCGGCAGCAAGATAAGGAAGACGGCAAGCCGCCTGGGCCACTTGATAAAATAGCGGACGTGTTTGGCTTGGGTCGGACGCCTTTGGGTGTTATCTGTGTGGTCGTTGGCCATTTGCTGATGCTGCCCCGGTGTGCATGGACTTACATTGGGAACGATTTGGCGGTCAAACAGTTCCTTTTCGTGCCAGGCTTTAACTTATGGTTAATATGACGATGCAAAGTTACATTTTACGATGAATTGGGTACGGCTGTGCACGGCGGTATTGGCGGGGTACTATTTTGGTGACTGTTTGGGCACCTGCCGTTATTCCGCTAAAACAGGGGCCCTAAACAGTTGAAAAAATTTTTGAAAAAATAGGTTTGGGTATCCAAAAATGCCCTATATTTGTGACATCAATCAAAAGCGCGACATACGTGGAAGCACGTACCATAAATAGGGTATGGTCGAGAAAAAAGGCCATTTTCGGAAACGATAAGGGGCTGAAAATGAACCAATTAACATGTCGTGCGGTTAGAATCGTAGGTCCAGCTTAGAAGGATTAAGACGCACAGGACGCACGCCAAG
>JALVEF010000038.1 GCA_027031185.1 Saprospiraceae bacterium | reverse complement strand
TTTCTCACGTAGCGCTGCTACGCATCAAAAATTTTCGCTTCAACAGGAACAAAAATGCCTATTTTATCCCTAAAAACAGGAGCACCTAAACAGTTACCTATTTTTAATTTTTAATTTTTCATTTTTCATTGAAAAAGCATCTTCTCCCGGATAGACGGTGAATAAGCGCACGACGTCTGCCGTCCAAACAAATACCGCAGGCGCGCCACCCATTCATAGCCGATGTCCACCAAGACATCCGGCAACAGGCGAAGCGGCAGGCGCCACATCCACGGCACCGGCAGCACACGCACCAGCAGCCTGACCGCTCCGCCCCCGTAATACGGCACGCCCTCCCACACCACACATATCCGGTCGCCCCCGGCCGGCGCCACACCATACAGCTTGCCATAAACATCCCCCTGCGCCAGCGGCGCATACCGGAAGCGATCATTGTACGGATCCAGCCGGCGCAGGAAGCCGTTGCACAAGACACAGGCATCATCAAAAAAAATCACAGCAGGAGGAGTGGGACGAGACATCACCGCAATCAATTTTCATCCATATCGTCCAGCACCATCAAAGCCCCGGGACAACGCACTTCAATCTCCCTGCGCACATCCTGCCCGCGCGGATCCACGCGCGGAAAAACCGGGCGAAGGCTCCGGATACAGCGCCGGGCCTGTTCCTGCGCCTTACCCGCCTGCTCAAACAGGCGCACAATCGTATCATGGCCCGAACCGTCTTGCGTCACCCGGGCAATCCGGTCATTCACTTCCAACAGCGGTTGGACACAGCGGCACACCTCATCCGCATACGCGCCCGTGCGCGGGCGACACGCGGTGAGCAGCAGAAAAGCGAGCAACGGGATGCGGTACAGCATGGCAGGTCTATTTGTCTTCCGTGGGCGGGCGTTCGATCCCGGCAGGCAGCGCCTTGTCATCCGCCTGCCAGCTGATAGTCAGTTCGTCCACACCATCCGTAAAGACATACGCATACTTGCCGCCCGCCCCATCCGCCTGGATGCGACTAATGCGATAACGCCCGTACTTCGTCACCAATTGTTTGAGTACCTTATAGCTCATCTTCTCGCGGTTGTGCTTGTCCAGCAGGCCGCAATGGTCAAAGGGGGCGGCCCAGGGCCCGTCATCAATGATGTTGTACACAAATACCTTCTCGAAGCCGTGCCGCATCGCCAGGACAATAAAGCGCACCAAATAGGCCGCCTGCGTTTCCTCGCCCAGCAATGCGGAGTCCCATCCCACTTCGCCGACCCAAAGCCGCTTGGCGCGGTACGGCGCCATATCCGACAATTCCCGCCGCAGGCGCTCCGGCGGCAAAGTGACATGGAAGTCCTTGTCCAGGCCATAGGTATGAATCTGAAGAATGTCAAACAAGGACGTGTCTATATCCTTGACCTGATTGTGCAGCAGCGTCCTGCCGAAATATTCCGGCCCGGAGTTCTGCACATCCGCAGAGCAGATACGCATCCGGCCCGATGTGGCGCGCACGCCTTCCGCCAGCCCCCGGCTCCAGGCATTAAACGCCTTGACGCCGGGCGCGCCGTGTGGCTCATTGCCCACCTCTACCACGTCCACCAGTCCGTCCAGGCTGATGCCCAGCGTCCGCCCGTACGCATAGCCGGCGCGGTACGGATCGCCCAGTTCATCCGGCCGGTAAAACCGGTTGGGATAGTCCCGCCCCGAGCCTTCGAACACCTCCGGCGCAATCGTATTCAGCGCAAACACCTTGGACCATTCGCAAAAGCGAAACTTCCACGCCGCATTCGTATTTTGCCAGTCACAGTTGATATTGGGACACACCGCCGTACACGGCTTTGGAATGAAGTCACGCGGCAAGCGCCCCTTCATATCATGATCCATCAGATAAAACGTGCGGTTGTTCCGAAAGACCGACGCTTTGCGCAAGGTCTCCTTGCTGCCCGACAAAAACAAGCCGCCGTTAATGCCGATCACCTCTGCAAACGTAGGCGAGGTCACCGGGGAGGCGTGCCGCACATCCAGGCGACTACCCGCCCCCGAACAGCCCATAAGTACCGATAGAATGAAAAAGAATGCTCTCATCACTTCACCTTGCAGCCGGATACCGCTGCGCCCGCACCGGTATCCAGCTGCAAAGTAGCGAAAATCCCCGACAGTTTCTGCAAAAGAAATCCACACCGGAAAACACGCATCACATTGGCCGGCCCTCCAACATCAATCCGGCAATCAGCTCAAAGTCCTGTTTATTGATTTCCAGCATCCCCCAGCGGAAAGGATAGCCCCACCGCTGCTTGTTCACGATAAACTCCAGGTCACCTATCAGCGGCAGGATAGACACCTCCCGGGACTCAAAAAACGCCACATCAATCCGCGAAGGACAAAAACCCTCCGCCATCTCGACCGAATAGACATTGTCCGACTTCACCCGCCCGATGGCCGTAAACGCCTGGCACTTATCCGGCCGGCCGAAATACAGCTTACTCGAATAGTAGATGACGTAATCGCCCTTTCTCATCTTTCGTAGCGGCCCCGCCTTCCCGTGGCACGCCTGGGCGAAGCCCGCTTTCTCCCCTGCCTTCACGTGGTCTTTGGACGCCACGATGACCCAATATTTCACCCCTCTTTCCGGCATCTTGTTGTGACTTTGTTGCACAAAAAAATTTGTCAGCAAAGTTATGAATAGCTAAACAAGTATCCGGGGCTATGGCCCTGAAATTGTGCGAGCGGATGGGGCTAAAGCCCCCATTGTTTTTGCCTTTTCCCCCGTCGGCTAAAGCCGACGGCAAAGCAAAGCAAAGCAAAGCAAGGCAATGCAAGGCAGGGCAATACAAGAGCTATTTTGCTGAACATCTGCATTCTGGAATGAAACCCACCGGCCCATTGCCCCGAAACTTTGCCAGCGGATGGGGCTAAAGCCCCCATTGTTTTTGCCTTTTCCCCCGTCGGCTAAAGCCGACGGCAAAGCAAAGCAAGGCAAAGCAAAGCAAGGCAATGCAAGGCAGGGCAATACAAGAGCTATTTTGCTGAACATCTGCATTCTGGAATGAAACCCACCGGCCCATTGCCCCGAAACTTTGCCAGCAGATGGGGCTAAAGCCCCCATTGTTTTTGCCTTTTCCCCCGTCGGCTAAAGCCGACGGCAAAGCAAAGCAAGGCAGGGCAATACAAAGGCGGCTTTTTACCTAATCATGCGACAAAGCTTGTTGTTGTAGTAATAAAAGAGTACGGGGGCTGGCGCCCCCGTGAAGATACATCCGGCTGCCCGGCACGAGACCCATCCCGCAAAACAAGCAAGCGCGGAACTATTTTTAATTTTTAATTTTTAATTTTTAATTGATCATCTCACTCCGTGCATCAGGCGTTTGATCAGCGGATTGAGTGCGATAGCCACCAGGCCGATGGCGATGGGGATGACGGTGAAGATGAGAAAGAAATGCGTCATGCTGTACTGACTGGTAATAGCTTCGATCTGTTCTCCCATTTTGCCGGCCGTCTTATTGCCAATGGCCACGGCGATATACCAGACACCAAACATCAGCGCAATCATCCGTCCGGGCACCAACTTACTGATATAAGACAGCGCCACCGGCGACAGGCACAGCTCGCCCAGCGTATGGAACAGATAGGCCAGCACCAGCCACATCACACTGACCGAAGCCACCTCAGCACCCTGCGGGATATGACGCGCCCCGAAAGCCAGCGCCGCAAAGCCGATACCCAGTAAGATGAGACCCAGACCATACTTGACCGCTGCGCTCGGATTGTACTTGCTCTCCCACCAACGCGAAAACAGCGGCGCAAATAAGATGATAAACAGCGAGTTGAGTATCGAAAACCACGAGGCCGGTATTTCCACTTCGTTCTCTTTGAGCCGCTTGACCGTCGCCTTGATGATCGGCGACTTTTCCGATGAAGCCCGGATGCGTGCCGTCTTGGCCTCATCCAAGTAGATAAACTTCTTGCGCAACTTCAGCAAGTTCAGTTTGGCACCAACCGCCAACTCGATGGGCTCAATAATGCTCTCCTCGACACCGACCACTTCGGCGCCGGGCGGTGCCGAAGTGGATTCGGTGATGGGAATGAGCTTCTCTTCGCCGGACGAGGTCACTTTTTTATATGCCTGATACTCTACCACATAGGACTTGGAATGCCAGTCGCGGTTGATCATCCAAAAGACGATGCCCCATATTATCACAAAACTGCTCCCCAAAATGATATTGGACAGTGGATAGTCCCCAAACGTCTGCCGGAACAACAAAAACAATACCCACGTAATGATGGCGACCGGCACCACGGTGATGGTGATGTTAATGAAGTTAAATGCCGTGGCCCACGCGCCGGACATGACGCGGTTGCTGTAGTTCTTGGCGAAAATCGTCATCGAACCGCCCGCCTGCTCGAAGCTGGCCCAAAACAAAATAGTAAACAACGCAAATATCACAATCACGATCATGCGGTCGCGTGTCAGGCGCGGATAGCGCGCGATACGAGATACCAACAAAAGCAGGAAGGTCAGCACGCCCGCCAGAATATACTGGTTGGAAATGTCATAGCCGCCAATGCGCAAGAAATTGACTCCGGCAATTTTCGACAACGGATCGTTGATGATCCAGGTCAGCCCGATAAAGGCACTGATGACGATCAGGACCATATCCAAACGTGTAAACGGATTGAGCCGGTCGCCGTCAAATTCCAACTTAGCGACGCCCTCGTCGTTCCCCTTTTCTCTTTTGGGCGCCAGCCCGATATCCCCGAATATTCTCTGCGCAAAATAAAACTGCAGCATGCCCATAAACATAAAGACACCGGCCAGGCCAAAGCCATAACTCCAGGAGACCTTCTCCCCCAAGTAGCCGCACAGCAAAATGCCCAGAAAAGCACCCGCATTGACTCCCATATAGAAGATGGTGTACGCTCCGTCCTTCTTTTCCGGAAAGTCCTTGTACATGTGCGAGATGATGGAGGTCATATTGGGCTTAAACAACCCATTGCCGATGATGAGCAGACCAATCCCGATGTACAGAAAGATATGATGAAACTCCATGGCCATAGAGGCATGCCCCATCGTCATGACCAGCGCTCCCAGGAATACCGCCTTGCGATACCCCAGATAGTTGTCCGCCAGATAGCCGCCCAGAATCGGCGTCAAATAGACCATCGCCGTATAAGTGCCGTACAGCGCCAGCGCCTGCGACGGGCGCCATTCCCAGCCGCCGATCCCGGCGGCACTCACCAAAAACAATACGAGTATGGCGCGCATGCCGTAATACGAAAAGCGCTCCCACATCTCCGTAAAAAACAACACAAACAAGGCGGCCGGATGGCCCAACACATTCTTGGCAAAGATGGACTTTGTCGTCTCATTCATATCCTGTCTCTTTTTTGGGTAACTGTTTAGGTACCCGCTGTTTTTGCGCTAAAATGGCCTTTTTGCCCCTGTTTTTGCAAAAATTTTCTCACGTAGCGCTGCTACG
>JALVEF010000037.1 GCA_027031185.1 Saprospiraceae bacterium | reverse complement strand
CGCGGCTCTTTCGACCTGGGTCATGCTCGGTTTCAAACGATGGATTTGGAGAGGAGAGTTGCGCGCGCTGGTCGGCGCGAAGAACGTCAACATAGTTTGCCTTTATGTAGCCTTCTAAGGCCTGAAGCATTTCTCTGCGTTCTTTCTTGCCCATATATATATATTACTAAAAAATATTCGCTGCTATGGTCATACCTTTAACGGTATTCTCCATAGCGAGGATCATCCCATAATTCGAGTATCTTATTATATTCATTAATGCTTAGCCAATTCATACCTATACGAGATTCAAGTACCCTTAGCTTTGCCAACGCCTTACGTCGGAATGCTAACGACAGGCGTCCCTTGACTCCGTTTGGCCTAAGAAAGCGATTCTCTGGCAGAGCAGCCTGAGAGAGTAGCCAGGTGCGGTATGCTAATAAATCTGCCATCACAATATGCCCCTGCTCTAAAAGCGCTTCCCCGGATCGGTCACGCCGCACTAGAGAGCATGTCCAACATCCATAGCGCAAATCCTGGCCGGCATAAATATCGAAAAGGGCGGACACAGCCAAGCCATCTTCGATGTGGGCTTGTGCGAGAAATTGCCAGACATTCTCTACTTTCCAGTGGAGAAGCGGTGCAACATAGGGCATTTCGCCAGCGGACAACCTTATCGTGAGCGCTTTTGTGCCGCACTCGCCGGTTGTAACAGAGCATGTGTTCTTAAGGCGGCGGCTGCGATGGGCACTTTCGTCAAGGCGCGAGCCTACAAATGATACAGGGTTTTCAAGGGTCTGTAATAATCTTAGCGCGGGACGGAGCTTAAGCCGTTCTGTGCACCATCGGAACTTTCGACTGGAAGGAGGATATCCTCGGCCTAGTAAATTTACCCAAAAACTCTCTTCAATATTGGGTGTGAGGTGGTGGGTCGTAACTCCGTAGGTATCGCGAAGGCTTTTAAGAAACTTAAGCGCTTGGGTGTTCATGGGTGGAGGTTCTATACGAGTATCCACATACACTACATGTACACGAATGTGTGAGTGGGCTCGACCATAGCTCCATCGTCCGATAACAGCAGCTAGTGTGCTAGAATCCTTCCCCCCAGAATAAAACACCACCCAATTTTGAATTCGTGCTGCTTTTTCCGCTAAAGTATCAAGAATAAGCTCGGACTTTTTCAAATAGTCAAGCCGCTTTATCGGTAACACTATCATATCGCAGCTCCTTATCCTTCTTATTTTAGCAACATGGTCACCACGCAGAAAGTAGCGACGGAAAGATCTTGATCGAATTGACGATAGTACGGTTCCGTTTCTCAGCACGTTGTTCACCTAAGCCCTTCACTTTGTCTACGTGTAGGCACAGAATGATTGCTGAAATGGCAATGAAGCTATCTTGTGAAGTATGAAGGATGGTTGAATTGCAATGAGATGGTACGTTGTATGGCTCGTATCGTGCGCTGAGGTTTACCGTTGCGCTGTGGTCCTGGTGCTCAGCGTAAAAGTATTGGAGCTACAGGCATTCAACGGCATCCCCATCAGTTCCGATATCATGAGTCGCCCGCTACCTTTTTAATATTATAAAAAGTTATTTATTGTTATAGAAGCAAATACAACTTACGTATTCAAGCACTACCGTCAAGCTGCATACGAAGATTGAGTTTCGATAATGAAATGCGCCTAAGAGGGGTTTTTGTCTACTGCCAGTAAGTGTAGCCTGAGGCGTGGAGGTGCGTATGCGACTCAAGGACAAGGTAGCCCTCATTACCGGCGCGGGCAGCGGCATC
>JALVEF010000036.1 GCA_027031185.1 Saprospiraceae bacterium | reverse complement strand
CATAACTTCTATGCCGTGCGTGTGACGGCTCAGGCACCGCCGGGATTCTTCCAAAACAACGGGCGGTCCAACATCGTGATCTTTGCCTATGGGGTCTCCGATGAACAGGCCTGTAAGCACCCCAACTTCTATTCCGAAATCGTCTGGCCACAGCCGGGCGATACCTTGCCGTTCAGGGACTTGCACTACGTCGTGCGATTTGAGCCGCTGTGTGACAATCTGCGCGAGGCGGAGTTTCATTTCCGTACCACGGATGAGGCCGGTACTGTCTCCCTGGACAATACCGCCCACGATGTGTGGCGCATCAACGGCGGCGGGCCCTACCATTATCTGGAGCAAGTGGCCAGTCAAATCGGCTGGACAAAGGACGAGTTGTTGCCCGATTCGTCGTATGCGCAATACCTGCCACTGGTCCACGGGGACCCCAGCCACGAGGAAAGCCGGCGACTCCATCCGAAAGAGACCGGCTATCGCATGTCCGCCAATGTCACTTATACTTTTTACGACGAGGTGGCCGGCCATGAGGAAACTCAAACGCAGACTTTACAGAAGTTCTGGGGGCATTCGTACTACACCGGTATGCCGCGGCCGCTGCTGATCTCACCTGCCAATGATGCCGTGGTGCATACAGGCCCGCTGAGCTTCCGCTTCAAGACAGGTAATCCGCCTGAGGATCTGTTGCCTCCATTTCAAATCATGAAAATTAACGGAAATCAGGCCAAAAATCCCTATCTCAACGTCCGCGAGAAAATGGTACTCCAGGTATCGAGAGACAGTCTGTTTAGCCCGGACTCCATTCTCTTCGACGGGCTGCGGAAAATAGAAGTCAGCACCGGGCATCCCCGCGATTTCAACTGGGAAGATCCCAGCTTTGCCGGGCTGCCTACCAATGAGCCTATTGAAAAAACCTATAACCGTCTCTATGACGAAGAGCGCATAAAGAACTTGATCTTCCGCGAAGGGGATATGACATTTGACATCACCGAGGAGGATACGCTTTACTGGCGCGTCGTGTGGTTGTCCAATCCGAAAGACTATAACAGCCGCAACAATATCCGCTTAGATGCCGGAGCGATCTATCACCCCAGCCCGGTCCGCCGGCTCATCGTCAGCAACTCGGCAGAGGAGACCGCGGGTGGGGAAACCCCACCGCCGCCGGAAAGCGGCGACTGCGCCTCTACTTGTACGCTGGCAGCCCCCACCAATACCACGCCCATTGCCAGCCTGAACGCCGGGGATACGTTTCGTGCCGGGCAGTTTGACGTCACCATCACGCAGGTGTCCGGAAATGGCACTACCGGCTTCACCGGCCGTGGGACCGTGGAATTGCCTCTGTTCAATCACGTCAAACTGCGCGTTCAATTCTCAGGCATTAAGGTCAATACCGACCGCGTGATGTTTGATGGCACACTCACCGGAGTTAAAGACGACACGCCATTCCAACTGCGGGATTTGACCGGAGACATCCCCTTTATTGACACGTTGGAAAGTAGTCTGGAGGAATATACCACGTGGATGAATGAAGCCGGCAGACTTAAGAGTATGCTGACCGGTGGAGAAATCGGGCTGCCCATCGGTCTGGATAAAGAGATAGACGGACGACAGGTCATCCTGGGCATGGTGGGCGTCAATTTCAGCGTCACCGGTGCGGAAGCGACCTTTGTGGCTGCCGTGGAAGTGCCGGAGATCCACACGACGCTCAGTCTAGGTGCGACGCATATCTGCTTTCATCCCAACGGCTTTTCCAAAGATTCGATTACCCTCTTCCTGCCCTTTGACTTAAACGTACAGTTTCAAGATTCCCGAATCACGTTCAAAGGCGGTGCGGCAACTGACCTATCCGCCACCGGCAATGTGAGTTTTGCCACCTTCGGCTGTGACGGCTTCCGCCGGGCGCTATTGGTGATAGACGGCGAGTTTCCAAGAGATGTATTCGTGCCGGATGCAGGCGGACAGCCTTCTACCAATGAGACGGAGCACGTGACGTTTTCGGGCAGGGCATTTTATGAGGCCGCCACAGGTCTGATCATGCAATACACGATGAACCAATCCTTTTATTTCAATGGGGCGGAGAAGGTTCGCTTTACGGCGCGGGATGCATGGCTGGATCTGAGTAGCGCGCACAATCCCACCGATATACATTTTCCGGCGAATTACGTGAGTAGTGCCGGAGGCTCCATAGATAACACCTGGGAGGGCTTTTATATGAAAGAGCTGTCCGTGGGATTTGCCAATGATCTGATTGAAGCTGATCCGGGCTCATCAGCGACAACAATTGGCGTACACGATGTCATCTTTGATGGAGATTTTACCTGTGAGTTTGAAGCCAGGAATATTATCTCCGGTGGTAACATTGAAGGGTGGTTTGCTTCGCTGGACACGCTGGGGCTGCAAGTGACGCGCTCGGAAGTGGTTGACATACATGCCAGCGGGCGGCTGGGGCTGCCGATTTCCGATGAAGGCGATGACTTGTACTACCGGATAGTCTTTGACTTCAATGACACCAGCGATTATTATCTGCAAATTGAGGTCAAGGACAGCTTGACGATCCCGATGTTTGTGGCCCACATGGGGTTGCAAGACAATAGCTTCATCCGCGCCGGTGTTCACAAGACAGACGGTGCTTATATCCTGGCAGATTTATCGGGTGCTATTGAAGTCAATAGCAGCTACGCCGAATCTTTCGCATCCATCCCGTCACTCTCGCTGCCCGGCATCCGATTTGAACATTTCAAGATAGAGAACGGGACTATCACTTGCCAACACTGGGATTTTTCCGGATTAAGTGCGCCCAATAGCCCCGGTAGCGGTGGGGGGACTCCGGGAAGTACCGGAAGCGGGCCTTCAGGTTTTGGATATGTAGCCTCTGAACCGTGGATGCTGACAGAGTCCAGCTACATAGGCCCGCCGGCCAGTGACAATCAGGGCTTTGCTGCAGGCTTCCCCTTGGGTATTGACAGTATGTCGCTGTCCGGCTCTCTGTCCAATCCCGCATTAGACATGGATGTCCGGCTCAGTTTTATGCAGGGAGAAAACGGCATTGCCGCCACGGCCGGGCTGAAATTCAAGGGCAAACTGGGTGGAAGACACAAAATCCAATTGGACGGTGTGGATCTGACCGGCATCGGCATCCATGCCGAATTTAGCGGGCTGATGCTGGACGGCAGCCTGAACTGGGAGAAGACTGCCACGGTAGAGGAGGTGCGCGGTGGTCTGGCCGTGCGGATTCCCACCGGAGTAGAAATCAACATCGGCGCCATTTTCGGGACCTACAAGGCGCATCCCGATGCGGCCTTTAATACCGCCAACCACTACAACTACTGGCTGGTGGACGGCGCCGTCAGTCTGGGAAGTACCGGCGTACCTATTTGCAGTGGCATTGCCATGTACGGCATCGGTGGTGGCGTATGGCATCACATGACCCTGTCAGGTGAGCCTGTGTCTGCAAGCGCTACCCTGGGCAAGCCCCAAAAGACTTCTTCCACGCCTGCTGATCTGGACAAATACCGGCGCGACTATTCCACACTATTAGGCCTGAGATTCAATGTAGTACTGGGCATCCAAAATGCCCGCGACGTAGTTAATATGTTTGTCGGGATGGATGCCGAATTTTCCGAGCACGGGGGACTCAGCCGGCTCCATATTCAAGGAGGGGTGCACGTGATGCAGAAGATGCAGGACGGATCGGGTGATGCGCGCGGTGTGCTGTACGGGCAAGCGGACCTGACCTACGTCAATAACGCCGACGGCAAATCCTTCAACGGCGGGATCGTTGTCTGGCTCAACGTGGCAGATGTGCTGGTCGGCGGGCTGGACGATAACAAAAAGTTTGCCCAGGCTACATTCTTTGCCGATGACAGTGAGTGGTACTTCAACATGGGCAGCTATGACGCCAATGGCATCCGGGACGGCGCTTCACTAAAAATCCAGCTGGGAGAAATGGAACTGGCCGAGGTCAGTTCTTATCTGATGGTCGGCCACCGCGTACCGTCTTTCCTGCCCCCACCGCCGGATCGCGTCCGCAGTATATTGGGGAACGGTAAGTCACAAAATGGCAAACGGGGACGGGTTGAAGCCCACGATCCAGACGGTAGCTCGCAAGCTGACTACACCAACTTTCAGCGGTCGGTGGACGCCGATCAATTTAGGAATGCCAAAGGCTTTGCCTTCGGTGCCAATATGAGCACTGATTTGGGTTTTGACGCCTTTATCTACTTCCATCTCGGTCTTGATTTGGGTTTTGATGTCCTGATGCGCCAGATGACCTATAGCTGTGACGGATATCCGAATCCCGGAATCAAAGGATGGTATGCGAGCGGCCAGGCCTATGCAGCTGTTCAAGGAGAGTTGGGTGTCCATGTGGATCTGTGGTTTATTGATGAGAAAATCCCCATTATTAAATTAGGGATGGCGATGCTGATGCGCGCCGATTTGCCTAACCCCAACTACTTCAAAGGGGCAGCCGGCGTCACGTTTAGCGTGTTGGGCGGAGTGATAGAAGGTCACAAGACCGTCAAAATTGAGTTTGGTAAAAAATGCCAACGGGTAGTAGATAATCCCCTGGCGGGCATTGAGATCATTGATGAGCTTTCGCCGCAAGGCAACGATCAATCCGTTTTTTCCATCCCGACGGCAACATTCAACCTGGCCATTAACGAAGATCTCGTTTTACCTAAGAGTTATGACGAGGAGACATTGGAGGTCACTTCGTGGTATCATTTCAAGCCGGTCGTGACACGTTTTGACGTGCAAAAAAGCGGTGGGCCCATGGTTGTCGGTCACCGCAAGTACACGTCTGACAATAAGACCTTGCAACTGGAACCACAAGATGCCATGGCGGGCCACTCGCGCTATACCTTCATCTGCGAGGTGAAGGTGCGCGATATGGATAAGGATGGCAGATTTTTCAAAATGAAAGACGGTAACGAATTCGCCGAGCGCGATACAGCCGAATTTGTCACCGGAGACTACCCGGAGACTATTCCTGACCACATCGTCGAATACACCTATCCGTTTCACCGGCAGCGGTATTTCCTGCAGGACGAATCGTCCCGGAAGGGTATCATACGCTTGACTTCCGGATTAGGCTCATCATCCGGCGGTCCAGGCATGTTCTACAGAGAGAAAGACGGCAAGGCCTATGACTACGTCCTGCGCATCACACGGGCCGATGACTTCCAGGATCGGCATGAGACGCCTATCAATTATACTTCAGGACCGAACATCCATCTCAGCCTGCCGGCCCTGGACAATGAAGCCATCTATATCGCGCAGATCGTCCGGAAGCCGGCACTTCAGGTTCACGGGGCAGTCGCCGTGACAGCCAATGCTGTCAATGGAAATGCCAGCAATTCGAGCGGGTCAAATCCCCGAGGCATAGATCCCGGCGGCGTCAATCCCGCCTTGAGTGGAGCGCTTCCGGATAATATGAATCAGGCTGAGGTGGACGGGCAGCCGTTGACCCGGTACCTTGAAATGCGACACATGCTGCTTTCAGATGCCGCGGGCCAGGTAT
>JALVEF010000035.1 GCA_027031185.1 Saprospiraceae bacterium | reverse complement strand
GCACCCTGACAGCCCTGCATCGCGATTTGATTGTACAAAAACGATGGGCTGAATTTGACCTGATTGGGGTCAGCGCCCGTGCGTTCGGCATACAAGATGGTGCGCGCCGCATACGAGGAAGCCCAACCCACACAAGAGCCTTGCCGCCCCTGAAAGCCCCGTTCGGGTGCATATTTGAGCAGGGAGACCGACTCCGGAAGCGTGTTGCCGAAGCCCTCCGCCAACGGCTCAAACACCTCCGCCTTGTCATACTTCTTTTGATCCAAAAACGCACCTACGAAAAAATCATTGGTCGTCTCACTGTCACCGCCGCCGGTGAGCATCTGACGCCCCCCCAAAAAGTAATACCACACGGCACCGATGGCCAGCAACAAGAGCAAGCCCCGGCCCCCCCGGCCGCGAAACAACATCATCAACAACATGGGCAGCAGGCCGCCCAGTCCCCCACCGCCGCCCGGACGGCGCCGCCGGTTGTCATAATAGTCCCGCTCCCGACGGCGTCTCGGATCCTCGGGGTCTTTCTCCATTCGTATCGGCATAGTTCTGACTTTTTTGGTATCGGTGCTTGTTTTCGCCACACGGCCAAGCACTCCCTGTCAATAAAAACCACTGCCGCCCACCGGGCGGCAAAACTTCTCATTCAAACCGCCCGGGATGCCCACTGCACCCGGATAAAACGGTCGCCCGAAAATAAGGGAAAAATGATTTTTCGCCAAACTACTGCCCCAAAATCAAGGGCAGGCCGTCTTTGCTGCTGCCGACGACGACCACCTTGGTATTCGGGGACTCGGCCAGTTTGAGCGTAGCATCTATGCCCTTATCCCGCAGGATTTTGTCCGACAAGCTGGCATTCAAAATACGGTTGGCTTCTGCCTTGGCCTTGGCCTGGATGATGATGCGCTCGGCTTCTTTGCGCTCCTTCTGGAGCCGGTACTCGTATTCGAGTGACTCCTGCTCCTGCTTCAGTTTGCGCTCAATGGCCGCTTGCAGGGACTGGGGCAGCTTGACGGACCGGATCAATACGGCTTTCAGTTGCACATTGTTGGCGAGCAACTCCGCACCCAGGTCTTTTTCTATATTTCGCTGCAACTCGTCCCGCTTGGTGGAATACAACTCCTCGGCCGTATAGCGCCCGATCATCTTGCGCACGCTGGAGCGCACCTCGGGACGAACCAGCGTTTGGATGTAGCTTTTGCCAAACTTCTCATGCAAATAACCGATCTTGTCATAGACCGGATTGATGCGTACCGTCACGTCAATGGCAATACTCAGGCCATTGCTCGACAGCGCGTCCATGGTTTCCTCCAGTTGTTTTTCCTTGACGTCATAGACGTGCATCGTATTCCAGGGCGCTACCATATGAAAGCCGGGCTGATAAACATGGTCTTTGTCCAAGCCGCCCCCGAACGGACGGAAGACGACTCCCCGCTCTCCGGGCCTCAGCGTGACAAACATAGAGCCGAGAAAACCCAACAACACAATGCCCGCAAACACCAGCAGCGCTATCCGGGGAATAAGTTTCGCATTCATAGGTCAGTAGTTTAGTTTCTCAAGACAACAAAAGCGGCCTATCATTCGGCAATATAGAACAATCAGCCGGAAAGCACTGCGCTTTTCGACAAAAAAGCCGCCGCTTCGGACGAAGCGACGGCTGTGGGCATTTTCAGTTGGTTTCCTTCTTGGTTAAGGGCAAAGTTAGAATATTTTGTTGTATTTCAGGTAATAGGCCCCTGTCATACTGGCGCGCTTACCCACTTCGCCGGCATCCTTGCCTTCGTAGATGCCATTGTTGTTGCGGTCCACATTGACATCAATGTCGTGGTCATAAAACAACTCGCCCAGCAGGGACAGGGACAGGTTTTTGGTGATAGCAATGTCCACCGTATTGCCCCACAAGACGTCAAGGTTTTGGGGATTGTGCAAGTAGTTGGAAAACAAGTCCAGCGCAAAAGTGTAGGAAAGGTGGTCGGCAAAAAACTTGTTGGCATACTTGAGCTGCAAATTGGCTCCTGCCTGAAGAAACATCTTCTCGTATCCCCGGGTCGGGTCATTTTCATCCACCGGCTGCGTACCGTGGATGCCCAGATTGGCGATTGCTTGGTCCGCGACATAGATGATTTTCAGACCAAAGGGTGCAAAAAAGACCGAAAAATGGTCATTGTGCTTGTAGTCCAGGCCCGGGGACAGGGTCACACGTATGGGTGAGAAGAGATTGGCCTGGATCGCGTCAGTGGGCTCGGCCGGCTTGAGCAAGTTGCCCGGATACGAGGGCAACAACATGGTCTCCGCACCCAAGTCTATGGCACCAAAAAGCTTATTCTTGATTTGGTACCCATAGCGTGAATTGAAGCGGATCACGTCCAGGCTCTTCTGAAACTGCGACTTATTGACGCGAAAGCGCTGGGCTGCCAACTGGAAGGTCAGCCCGTTGCTCCAATAGGCCTTGCCCCGCTTATAATCGATGAAAAAAGAGCCTAAACCCCCGATGCCGAATTTGTTGTCTCCTGCACCGATTCGCGGGTTGATCAGCCCCAGACCACTCAGGTCAATGCCGATGCCGCCGCCGCGCACCCAGCCTTCTTTGACCTCTTTCTTGGCCATCTTTGATACGTCCTCCAGACGCTTGTCATCTGCCTGTCCATACACATGGAAAGCAGTGAAAAGCATAAGCGCAAAAAGCAAGATTTTTGTGTTCATTTTTGAAGCGTTTTAGTTTACTACTGTTCAGGTTTTTGGCCCGTAACCGTTTTTGTGCTCCTGTTTTAGCACAAAAACAGGGACTTAAACAGTCATTACGTCACAAAGGTAGTCAAATATTGATTTTATTGAATACATTTTTCACTTTGACACAAAAAAAGAGGTAGTGCAGGTTTGCACTACCTCAACCCTAACCAAATAAAACCAAAAAACACTCGTTGCCACGTAGAGCGGCAGAAGTGCTTCTCGTCCCTGCAAAGGTAAGTCTTTTTGTCAATAATAGCACACAATAACTAAAAAAAGTACATAAAACAAATAAACATTTCAAATTATTTGCATTTTGGTGTTTTTTATTTGTATTTATAGCAATTTCGCAAAACAAAACACAACAACTCCCTGTTCTATGGGTCAGTGCTCTGTCCCATAACATAGTACATCTGGACATTCGGGGCGATTAGCACTCACTTCGGCGCCGCAATTTCCTTTTGCCAGAGCAGCTGACCGTCGGCATCATATATTTCGATATGCATCACCCGCGCCTTGCGTGGGCCCGTAAACCGCAGCAGGCCAAAGTTGTGCTCGAGTACGATAGTGCCGGGCACGACCAATGTAGAGTCGTCTTCCAACTTCTTGGGCGTGCCGGAGGTGAGCGGCGAGACCGTCAAATCATAGACTTCGATTCCTGAGGGTGTGCGATAGGTGCACAACTCCGTATGATGACGGTCGCCGGTCAAAAAGACCACGCCCTTGATTTGTTCCTTATCAATCAGTTCCAGCAGCCGGCGGCGCTCTTCGGGGAAATAATGCTCATACGTCTCGTACTTGGGCGTGAGATTGAGCACCTGGCCACCAAGCAGGACAAACTTAAACGGGGCCTTACTTTCTTTCAGGCTGCTGATCAACCACTGGAGTTGCTCCTCGCCCAGCATTGTCCGTTCGCCCGTTGTGCGATGATTAGCTGCGCGATAGTAGCGGTTATCCAATGCAAAAAAGTCCATATCATTGAAGGAAAAGCGCGTGGTAATGCCCGGCTTGCCATTGATGCCGTAAGATGGATTGCCCCAGAAGAGCTTAAACGTCTCCAGGGCCACGTCTTTGAGCACAAAGCTGCCATCCGAGTCATTGGGGCCGTAGTCGTGATCATCCCAAATGGCATAATGATGGACCGATGCCAGCAGCGGCTGCAGTTCGGGTAGCGAGCGTGTGTGCGTGTAGCGGTGAAAGAAGCCCGTCCTGGTATAGTCGCCCTCGCGTGTATAGACATTGTCGCCAAGCCAAAGCATCATATCCGGATGTTTTTGGTAGATGGCATCCAAGATCTCATAGTGCGAGCCATAAGGCCTGCCCGGGCGGTCGTAGGCCGGTTCATTGACATAAAAGCAACTGCCGACCGCCACACTGAAATCCGGCGGGTCATGGCGCCACTGCCACAGCTCCTGGCTTTGAAATTCGGTAGGGTACGGCCGGGGGACCGGCCGTGCGTTTATGCGCAGCAGATATTCATACCGGCGTCCCTGTTGCACACTGTCTGCCACCAGCTTGGCCGTAAAGGCCGTAGCGGGTGATGTCTCCACCGTAGCGGTGTGATAGATCCGGGCATCCTTTTTCCCCTTTTCCCAGTAGTCGAAAGAGACCTTGGCCGCTGCCTTGGTCTGCACCCACAGCAGTACCTCGCGCATATCACTGTAGCCGACCATCGGGCCGGACTGCAATAATTCGGCCTGTCCGGTGAGCAACCGGACACATAAAAGCAATGCAAGCAGCAATACGTTTTTCATGTCAGTAGGCATTTGTATGGCTTGACAATAACAAGGCGAAAATTGCACCGCGCGCCGCTATCGGGTCTTACCGACCCGATAGCGGCGCGCGACGGGAGTTATTCCCGCTTCTCGGCCAGGATGATATATTGGTAATCCAGCGTCATGTTGTCGGTCAGGAGACGCTCGAAGCCGGCCCGCCGGAGCGCATCCTCTACCGTCTCCTTGCTGATGCGAAACTTGGCAAAGGCCTGACGCGTGTGCGGACGATAATCCACGATCAAGACCCGGCCGCCTTGCTTCATCCCCGCTTTGAGCTTGCGCAAATAGGCCTCCGGCGCCTCAATATAACCCAGCGTATTGACGATCAGCACGTAGTCCACCTCGCCCGGCTTGAGCAGCGGATCATCCGGCTGCACCAAGCGCGTCTCCAGACGCGCAATCACACTATCCGCCAATTGCACCTGCTTGACCGAATCAATGTAGTGAATAAAGCGCGGGTCTATTTCCAGCGCCAATACCCGCCGGGCACGAGGCGCCAAACGGAGCGAAAAATAACCGGTACCTGCACCCACGTCGGCCACTACCTTGCCGGACAAATCGCCCATCAACCGGAAAATCACCTCCGGTTTTTGCCACACATCGCGATCCTTGGGCTCATACGTCTCCACCAGATTCTCAAAGTCCGTATCTGCGGCCTGATCCGTGGCGGTATGACACGCCCACAGCGACAAAAAACTCATCCAAATCCAGAGGGCCGGGTATCTGCTCATCATCTTTATACGATTCGTGCCGAAAGGTACGCAAATTTGCTGGTAGGCTCCGGCAAAAAAGTAGCAAACAAAAGGGGCCTCAACCCCAGCTCATTCCTGTGCCCGGATTTGGGCCTGAAACCCCAATTTTTTTGCTTTTCAAGCGGTCCCGCACTTACGGTTTGATGGTCCAGGGTCCAAGGTCAAAGGTTAACGGACTCAACGCTCCGCGTTGATAGGGAAGGAACGGGGTACCGGTCCCGCACTTACTTGCCCTTAGTGCGGAGTAAATGGCCTTTATCATACAAAAAGCCTATGCGGAAGGACCAATGCCAAAATCAAGCAAAGCAAGTAAG
>JALVEF010000034.1 GCA_027031185.1 Saprospiraceae bacterium | reverse complement strand
CATCGTCGCCGATGATCATCCCGTGCTGAGGCTGGGATTGCGCTCTATGTTTGAGCAGTCCTCCCGCATCCGTGTCGTCGGCGAAGCCCGTTCCGGCAGTGAATTGCTCGAAAAAGCCAAACGCCTCGTCCCCGATGTCGTCTTGCTCGACTACTATTTTGGCGATGAAGACACCACCGGTCTGACACGTGAAATCCGGCGCGCACGCCCCAAAACCAAAGTGCTTTTCATTTCCTACTCGTCCGATCCCATCATCGTCCAAAAAAGCATAAAAGCCGGTGCCAGCGGCTTTGTCATCAAGTCCGAAAGTCAGTCCACTCTTATCGAAGCTGTCCTGATGGTCGCCGCCGGCCACCGCTACTTCTCCGAGCCCATCCGCCAGGTGCTCAACCACATCAGCAAGGGATTTGACCCGGGCATCCAAAAGCTCACCCGTCGCGAATTCGAAATCCTCGAATACGTCACCAAAGAATACACCAACAAAGAAATCGGCGAAAAACTATTCATCAGCCCACGCACCGTCGAGACCCACAAGCGCAATATCATGCAAAAACTGCGCATCAAAAACTCTATCGGCATGGTCAACTATTACTTCAAGCTCCTAAAAGCCCAGGAATCCAAAGTTTGACTCACATGCCTTTGCCGTTTTCGCTTTACCCATTTCGTAATTGAATATTGAGCTATCTTTGCCGCGCACGCGGCAAAACCCGCACGTGTCTTTACCGGTAACTGCCCGGGTGCGCCCGTAATTTGCGCAAAACAACGGGTACCTAAACAGTTACCTTTACCATAAGCATTGCCAAAACGAAACCGACTGATTCATGAAACTCATTATCCCCATGGCCGGTCGTGGGTCCAGGCTCCGCCCCCACACCCTCATCACGCCCAAACCGCTTGTCCCCATCGCCGGCAAACCAATCGTACAAAAATTGATCGAAGACTTCGCCCGTGACTACGATGGCCAAATCGAAGAAATCAGCTTCGTCATCGGCGACTTCGGCCCCGAGGTCGAACAACAGCTCCGGCAAATCGCCCAACACATCGGCGCACGTGCTTCCATCTATCATCAGGACCAACCCCTGGGCACCGCCCACGCCATCTATTGTGCCGCCCCATCACTCTCCGGACCTGTCATGATCGCATTTGCCGACATGCTCTTTCGCGCCGACTTCTCCTTCGACAAAAACGTGGACGGCGTCATCTGGGCTCAAAAAGTCCCCGACCCCTCCGCCTATGGCGTCCTCAAACTTGACAACAACGGCTTCATCACCGACTTCGTCGAAAAGCCCACCGAATTTGTCTCCAACCTCGCCATCGCCGGCATCTACTACATCAAAGACGGCGACGCCCTGCGCCGGGAAATCAAATACCTGCTCGACAACGACATCAAGGACAAGGGTGAGTACCAACTCACCAACGCCCTCGAAAATCTCAAGGCCAAAGGCGCCAAATTCATCCCCGGCGAAGTCAAAGAATGGCTCGACTGCGGCAACAAAGACGCCTTTATCGCTGCCAACCGGCGCGCCCTCCAGTGGATGCAGGACAGCATCCGCACACCGGCCGACACCCAAGTCAACGACAGCATCATCATCCATCCCTGCTCCATCGGCCAAAACGTCAAGCTCGAAAATGCCGTCATCGGCCCTTATGTCACACTCGGAGACAATGTGACCGTCGTCAATTCCGTTGTAAAAAACAGCGTCATCGGCGCCCATACCGCCGTCCGCGAAGCCCTGTTGAAGGACTCCATGATCAGTTCCCACGCCTCTTACAATGGCGATTTTAAGGTCGTAAGCCTCGGTGACTACTCTAAATATGCAGAATAAACTCAAATATCTCCTCGCTCTGACCATCCTGCTTTGGACCGGCATCGCTGCCGCCCAGACCGGAGAAAAGTCCCACAAGCGCTATACCGAAGCCGAGATCAGCGCCGAAGCCGACTTCATCGAAGCGGAATCCGCATTTATCCTTGGCAAGCAAGATGATGCCCGCCAAAAGTTTGAAGACTTCATCAAACAGCATCCCGACGTCCCGATGGCCTATTACCAGCTCGCCCGCATCTACGATGCCCAAAACGACACCCGACGGGCCATCCTCAACGTCTCCAAAGCCGTCAAGCTCGACCCCGAAAACAAGTGGTTTGTCATCGCAAAAGCCGAATTGCTCGAAAAAGACAACCGGCCCCTCGAAGCCGCTCAAACCATGCAACAACTGACCCGCTTCCATCCAAACGATGATCTTGGATACAAAAAAGCAGCCTATTACTTCTTGCTGGCACAAAAACCGCACGAAGCGCTGGATATCCTCGACAAGGCCCTGCAAGTGATCGGCCCCGACCCCGAAATCTTCTACCGCCAGCACGTCATCTATCTCTCTCTCGGCCAACCCAAAAAGGCCATTGAAGCCCTCCGGAAGATCATCCACCACAACCCCAAAGCCACCGAGCACCGCCTTCAACTCGCCGAAATCTATGTCAACGAAGGCAAGTACGACCTGGCCGAAAAAGAATATCGCTACATCCTTTCCTATGACCCCCACAACGCCGCCGCCCTGCTCGGCCTGCAAAAGCGCAAACCGTCCGGCAACAAAAGTCCTGATGACATCCTGACCCTCGTGCAAGACCCCGCCACGTCCATTGACCTGAAAATCGCCGAAATCGTCCCCCTCATCCGGGAAGCGTCGCCTGACCTGCCACAGGACAAAAAAGACAGCCACGTCCGCCTCATCCGCGCCCTGCTCCAAGCCCACCCGGGCCATCCCAAGGCGACAGCAACCGCCGCCGACATGTACTTTGCACTCGGCGATACCGGCCAAGCGCTCGACTACTACATCCAGACCCTCCAAAAAGAAAAATCCGTCTATCCCGTCTGGCAGCAAGCCATCCAGCTGCTCTTCGTCAATAAGCGTTATGACGACGTCATCGCCAAGACCACCGAAGCACTCGACTTCTTCCCCAACAAACTTCAGCTTTATCTCTTCCTCGCCGAAGCACAGTTCCGCTCCGGACAGGCTCAATCCGCCGCCGACAATTATCGGCAGGCAGCACTAATGGCCGGAAAAAATAAAGATCGCAAGCGCTTCGCGCTTGCAAAGTTGGCCGAAGTCTATATCAAACTCGGCAACCTGCAAAAAGCCCAACAGTATCTGGACAAGGCCAATGCCCTGTCCGGCTCATCCGACCCGTTTGTTGAGCACGTCGCACAAGAAGTCCGGCAAGGTCGCCTCTCCCCCCCGGATCCCAAGTGGGCCACCCGCCACCGCTTCGCCATCCTCATCCTCTGACCATTATGCGCCTACCCACGCATCGCGCCTGCCTGCTCATCGCTATCATGATGCCCATCATGATAGCAGCCTGTCACACCGCAAAAAAGAAGCGCACCACCGCCCTCCCACTCACACCCCACGCCCTGCTCGAAAAAATCGAATATACCGTACGACGCCCCGACTGGCTGTATCTCAACGGACAGATCAGCATCAATACACCTCAACACAGCTTTACCGCCGGTTTTGCCGCCATCAACCGCAAAGACTCCGTCATCGTTGCCGTCGCCAAAAAATTCGGCTTCGTCATCGCCAAGGCGCGCATCACCCCCGACTCCGTCACCATCCTCGATCCGGTCAATAAGACCTATTCGACCTATCCCCTCGCCCAAATCACCCACACCATCGGCCTGCCCCCGCGATTCGACCTGATTCAGGACATCATCTGGGGCAATCCCATCCTGATCACCAGACAACAACCGACCGCCAGACTCGACTCCACCGGCACGTACATCTATACCACCCACGACGACCGCTTTCTCAACATCTTGCACTATGACGCCACCCTGGACAAGGTCAACGACATCTTCATCCGTGACAAACAATTGCATCACAACCTACACACCGGCCTCCTGGACTTCCGCCCTGTCCCCCCGGACAACACCCGGTTTTCGTTTTTGCGACAAATAGACGTAAACACCTCCGCCGCCGGTCACGTTTCCATTAAGGTCAAGATCAAAAAAGTCACTTGGAATGCGCCTCGTCCCATCCGTTTTTCCATTCCGGAAAACTACACGCCCGCACGGTAAGCCGGCCATCGTCCGCGTCCTTTTGCTCTTATTCCTGGCCCACAGCCTCCACGCCCAAAAAGCCTCCTCCCTCGAAGCGCGGAGCAAAGACCTGCGACGCCAGATCCAAGCCACCTCCAAAATGCTCCGCAAAACCCGCTATGAAAAAAACATGGCATCCAAGCGGCTGCTCGCACTCGACATCCAAATCACCACACGTCAAAAACTTCTCGATAATCTGCATAGCCAAATAGACTCCGTCTCCGCACAAATCCGGCAAAACGAAGAGATTATCTCCATCCTGACCCACGACCTCCAACAGATCCGTGATGAATACGCCCATTTTATGCGGCAGGCCCTTCGCGAAAAGCTTACTCGCACCCCCTGGCTCTTCGTCCTCGCTGCCCGCGACCTAAACCAGGCATACCAGCGCTGGGTCTATCTCAAGCAATACAATCGCCGGCGCAAAAACCAACTACAAGCCATTGCCGCTACCAATCGCATGCTCCGGCAGAAGCTTCGCCTTCTGGACCGGCAGCGCACCCAATACCAACTCCTGCTCCAAGCTACCGAAGCACAGAGCCGACAACTGACCCGTGAAAAAATCAACAAGACAAAGCTTCTCCGGAACTTTAAACGCAACGAACAAAAGCTCAAGCAAAAAATAGCGCGCTGGCAGCGCGAACAAAAGCAACTCAACCGCCAAATCGCCGAACTCATCCAATCCCAGGAGCGCAAAGCCGGTCCGGCCCGGCCGCCCGCAAGTGCAGGCCCCCTGCCCACCGATTTCCGCCGCGCCCGTGGCAAGCTCATTTGGCCCGCCGAGGGCTTTATCACCGGGTTCTTTGGCAGACATCCCCATCCGTCCGCCCCCAAGGTCATCATCATCAACAACGGCGTTGACATTCGCATCCGTGACAATGCACAGGTAAAAGCCGTCTTCAAAGGCACGGTCGCTGCCGTTTCCTCCATTCCCGGCCTGCACTATACCGTGCTCATCAAGCACGGGCCCTATTACACGGCCTACGCCAACCTCGAAACTGTAAGTGTCTCTTCCGGCCAACAAGTAGGCACCGGTGATGTCATCGGCACCGCGGCCTACGATCCCACGCTCC
The DNA here is from genome assembly GCA_027031185.1 of Saprospiraceae bacterium. Taxonomy (GTDB): domain Bacteria; phylum Bacteroidota; class Bacteroidia; order Chitinophagales; family Saprospiraceae; genus HyVt-613. The sequence goes on along the minus strand of JALVEF010000034.1, from coordinate 421 downwards.
AATACACCCGTCTCCACTTCGAAATTTGGAAGGGCAAGCAGCATCTCAATCCCGTCCACTGGCTCCGGAAATGACCACTCCGCGATTGAGAAAACGATCCGCGCGCCCACAATCCGGTGCGCTCTCATCCGACAAGGAACAATCCTCTTTTGCCGGCGGGCGCCGGCAAAAGGCTAATCGGTACTTGCAAATTTATTTGGAAGCAGGAGAGTGGGGAGAGTCCGATTCGCTAACCCACCACCGGCCCCTTGCCCCGAAACTTTGCCGGCTGATGGGGCTAAAGCCCCGATTGTTTTTTGGGCTTTCTTACCGTCGGCTGAAGCCGACGGCAATACCTGATTCATCACGCGCATCTCTGCGTATTATTTTGGGCAACCGTGTTAATAACAGGAGCAGCTAAACAGTTACCTTTTATTTTTAA
>JALVEF010000033.1 GCA_027031185.1 Saprospiraceae bacterium | reverse complement strand
GGGTACGGTACCTCTTTTAGAGGGGAATCAGCTTGTGCCATTATTCAATGCGGAGAGAGTCCGGCCAGGCGTGGATTTGCGTGCGGACAGAGTCCAGCGTGGCGGGATCGTCAATGATGTACCAATTGACCACCTTGTCCGTGATGGTCTTGTCTGCCGGCTGGTGGAAGAAGATGACGGATTTCAACATGGGGTAGCGCCCCGGTATCTGCCGCAGTGCATCGGCAAACCAATGGCCGCGGTCTCCACCGACGGCCAATGAGCCAAACTCCGTGATCATGATGGGCTTGCCATAGGCGGTGAACTTTTCGTAATTCGCCCCGAATAGCTCTTCGAAGGTCCACCACTTGCTCCACGTTGCCGCCGTGCCGAAGTTTAGGACGCCCATGCCGATATAGTCCACGTAGGCATCGCCCGGGTAGAAGGCGTCCAAATAGCCGTAGGCCGGATGAGGGGCCCATATCCAGATGATATTGCGGGCGCCGATGGAGTCAAACACGGCGCGCACGTGATGCCACGCCGCCACATACTCGGCAGGCTTGTTGTTTTGCGGGCCCCAGGGATAGCGGTACGGATCGTTCATCTCGTGTCCAAAGCGAAGAAAGATGGGGGCGCCCACGGCTTTGGCATCGCGTGCCCATCGCTCGATATAGCGGTCATACGTACCTGTCGCGATGGCTGTCAGGCTGTTCTTGGCGCGCCGCTCCGGCGGCGGGATGCCCGGAAACTCCCGTGCGTCAAAGTCTTCCAGCCAGGGCTCCCAGGTGATGAAGGGGGTGGATCCCATATTGACGATGGTCCTGACTGCTGTGGCGGGGAATTGCTCTTCCGGCTTGCTGCCCCAGGCGCTGTAAATGGAAATCACCGGAAAGGCCAGGCGGAGCGAGTCTTCCAGGTTGATGATGTTTTCGAATGACTCAGCGCGGGGATCGTCCGATGCGCCGAGCAAGATCGCGCGCGGATGCTTCAACGATTCGATGTCGTGCCGCATCGAATCGTAGCTCGCCAATATCTTCTTTCGGCGGCTCTCGCGATTGCGCAGTATCAACTGGGCCTCCATCTCTTGCACGTTCTCCTCCGCCCGGCTGAGTACGTTTTGCAGCGGCCCTTTTGTCTGTCCGCCGGCGATGGCAAGCAAATAGACGATCAGCACACCCAGGATGAAGGCGCCCAGGATAAAGAGTATGCGATATGTCGGTTTGCGTATCATATTCTGTGTTGTCGCTGAAAACGGCAAGCGATTTCACGCGCCCGAAGGGTGCGTACCCACTATTCCTTTTCTCCCCGGTCCGGAATTTCGTTGCCCAGCATCCGGGCGATGCCCGCCCTCAGGTCGTATTGCGGACGAAAGTGCCAGGCCTCTTGAATCTTCGACGGATCTCCTTCCATATTCCAAATTTCGTTCCGTCTGTATGGCCGCGCACCGAAAAGGATCTCCGAACGGCTGTTCAACAATTGTTTTACTTCCAGGACCAACTCGCGAAGCGAGACTGCCCGCCCGCTGCACACATTGTAGGTCTCACCGCCCGGCACATGCTCCGCTGCCAATATCATGGCCCGGACGACGTCGTCCACGTAGAGGAAGTCGCGCTTCTGTGCCCCTTCAGTCATCTCAAACGGCCGGTTCTCGCGCAGGGCTCGGACCATCACCGGTATAAAAAAATGCGGCGGCATATCCGGCCCGAAAAAATTAAACAGGCGCAAGATGGTAAAACCCATTTGGTAGGTCCTGCCGAAGGTGCGGATCAGGTGTTCGGCCAGGACTTTTGTCAACGAATACGGCGATACGGGATCGGGCAACTGCGTCTCTCTAAACGGTGCCCTGTTGGCCCCGTACACTTCACTCGTACTCGTGAAGATGAAGTGCGAACAACTTGTCTCGCGCAATGCAAATAAGAGATTGCGCGTGCCGGAGAAATTTATCTCATGGATTTCGTCGTAGCGATCGAAGTCCCGCGCGCGGTTCATGGAAGCGGCCAGGTGGAAGACGATGTCGGGATTCACTTTCCTGACGGCATCTTGCACGGCTTGTGCGTCCGTGATGTCTGTGATGAGATTGCCGGCGCTATTGGCGCCGGCGCGGTCAAGGATGGACACCTGTGCTTGTGCGCGACGCAGCTGCGCGACAAGATGGCGACCGAGGTAGCCGTTGCCGCCGGTGACGAGGATTTTTTTATTTTTTAATATTACCTGGCCCATTCCGGTTTGACTTTACGGGCGTCGCGGACATAGTCGGCGATGTCGTTGTCGGTGCGGATGACGCCTTTTTGATAATAGTCTTTGTACCAGTTGATGGTCTTGCGGAGCGTGGTATCCATGTCCCAGACCGGCCGCCAGTGGAGGCGTTTGTGTGCCTTGGAGCAATCCAGCATCAGCAGGTTGGCTTCGTGGAGGTTCGCCGGGTTGTCGCTGAAGTCGGGCGTGATGGCGTCCCAGATGTCGGCGGCGCGCTCCACAATGTGGCGGACGGAAATATTGCTGTCCATACCGGGGCCGAAATTCCAGCCTTCGGCGAAGGCTGCCTGGCCTTCGAGCAGCTTCCATCCCAGATGCAGGTAGCCGCTCAGGGGCTCCAGTACGTGTTGCCACGGACGGGTGGCTTGCGGACTCCGGATGTGTACGGACCGGCCGGTATGTGCGGCCTTCACCACATCGGGAATCAAGCGGTCTGTGGCCCAGTCGCCGCCGCCGATGACATTGCCCGCGCGTCCGCTGGCGAGCAGGACGTGGTGAGCGGTGCCGTAATGCGCGGTGTTAAAAAAGGAATTGCGGTACGAGGCGGTCAGCAGCTCGGCCATTCCTTTGGATGCGCTGTAAGGATCGTAGCCGCCCATGCGGTCGTTTTCGCGGTAGCCCCAGATCCACTCTTTGTTTTCGTAGCACTTGTCGCTGGTCACGTTGACGATGGCGCGGACGGAGTCCGTGGCCCGGCAGGCTTCGAATACGTGGAGCGTGCCCATGATATTGGTGGAGAAGGTCTCCACGGGGTCTTGGTAGGAGGGCCGCACAAGGGCTTGGGCGGCCAGATGAAAGACGATGTCGGGGCGCACATCCCGGACAAAAGCTTTGAGCGTATCGCCGTCGCGCAGGTCGCCGGTTTTTTCTTGCATCCGTACCTTGATCAAACTGATGTGATTGGGCGTGGTGGCGGGCGGCAGCGCATAGGCATAGACCTCCGCGCCCATCAGGTCCAGCCAGCGGACGAGCCAGGAGCCTTTGAAGCCGGTGTGTCCGGTGACCAATACGCGGCGGCCCTTGTATATTCCGCCGAAAAGGCTGTCAAATCCTACCATATCTTCCATTTTGCCTGATTTTTCTCCCACATTTCATTGAGCCGGACATTGTCGCGGAGTGTGTCCATCGGTTTCCAAAAGCCGTGGTGCTTGTAAGCGTACAACTCGCCGTCACGGGCCAGGTTTTCCAGGGGGGCGCGCTCAAAGATGGTGCGGTCGCCTTCAAGGATATAGTCAAAGACTTTGGGCTCGGCGACAAAGAAACCGGCGTTGATCCAGCCGCCGTCGCCTTTGGGCTTTTCCAGGAAGGCGTCCACGCGGGCACCGTCTTCCGCGAGGTCCACGCCGCCGAAGCGGCCTTCGGGTTGTACCGTTGTCATCGTCAGCGCTTTGCCGTGGCTTTCGTGAAAGCGGACCAGCGCGTCAATATCAATATCGCCGACGCCGTCGCCATAGGTCAGCATAAAGCGCTCATCGCCTACCACCTGGCGGGCGCGCAGCACGCGTCCGCCGGTCATGGTGTGCAGGCCCGTGTCCAGGAGCGTGATGCGCCACGGTTCGGAGTGATTGTTGAGTATCTGCACTTCGTTGCGCGCGATGTCAATTTTCAGATCGCTTTGGTAGTAAAAATAATTGATGAAATACTCCTTGATGACATAGCCTTTGTAGCCGAGGAGTACGACGAAGTCGTTGTGGCCGTAATGGCTATAAATTTTCATGATGTGCCACAGGATGGGCTTACCGCCGATGGGTACCATGGGCTTGGGCTTGAGCGCGGTCTCTTCACTCAATCGTGTGCCGAAGCCGCCTGCCAGAATTAGTGTTTTCATTTTCCTTGGTTTTATGCCGTTTTTGCGTTAAAAGCCGGAGTGCCTGCCCGGCCGTGAATCGCAGTGTGCTATCCGAACTCCGGTTTTTCATTTTCGCGGAACCGGAGGATGTTTTCTTTTTCGGTCTCGATGTGGTTGACGTCCACTTGCTCCCAGGGCAGTTCTTCTTTGAGCCGGAGTGCTTCCATCGCTGCCAGGATGCCGCCCGTGGACTGCACAAATGCCAGCACGGAAAAGGCGACCATCCCCCACGTCCGGGAGGAGGAAAAGAGCAGCTCACTCTCCGGTACGTAGTATTTGCGGTTGATAAAGACCAGCAATACGGTAAAGATGAAAAACAGATTGTACCAGATGAGCGGGCGGACGAAAGGCGTCAGCTTGCCCGTATCGGCAGTCTTGGCGGTCGGGATATAGGGGATTTTCCGGTTGAAGATGGACAAGACAAAAGCCAAAAAGTAAATCGGCCACATGGCGTATTTCAGGATCATGCCGCGCCAGTGGAAGCCGCGCTCCGTGGCGGGATGCACCAAAAACTTTTGAACGTACAGATATACGGCCAGGGAGACGATGGCGATGGGCGCGCCTTTTATTAAAAATTCTGCGAAGCTCATGTTGGCGGGCAGGACACCCGTCAGGAAATAAAAGGGCGGAATTAAAATAAAAAATAAGGTCATCAGGCCGGTGAAATAATAAAAAGCAATGGCGCCGTAGGAAAGTTTTTGCCAGAAGGTGAACTTGCGAAACAGTTTGGGATATTCCACAAAGAGCACTTCGAAGACACCGCGCGCCCATTTCAGTTGTTGTTTGGCGAAGGAGCCAAAGTCTTCGGGGACCAGGCCCCGGTTGATGATGACGGGATGATAGACGGAGTGCCAGCCGGCGGCGTGAAGCCGCATGGAGGTGACCAGGTCTTCGGCCAGGGATACGGCGTGGCCGCCGATGCTTTCGAGAGCGGTGCGCCGGAAGAGGCAGTTGGCACCGATGGCGACAGCGGCGCCGTATCCGTACAGGCCCATTTGTGTCGGGCCGTAGAAGGTATATGTCTGCTCGGCGGCGCCCGCCGCGGTGAAGGAGCGGTATTGATTGTAGTAGCCTTGGGACACTTGTACGAATCCCACGCGTTCGTCTTCAAAGAATCCGAGTGTCTCATCCAAAAAATTAGGGAAGGCGATATGGTCCGGATCCAGGATCAGGATGAACTCTTCATCGGTCATCTCCAGCGCCTTGTTGACCTTGCCGGCCTTGGCGCCGGGCAGGTTGGCGAGATCGAGAAATACGGCGCCGTGTTTCTCGGCCACGGCCTTAAACGCCGGGTCTTGTGTGCTGTCCAGCAGATATGTTGTGTGCGGGTAGCGCACATTGCGCAGGGCGGCCAAAGTCTTTTCAAACATGGAGACGGGCTCGCCGGGTGCACTTGTTGTAAAAATGGCCACGCGCAGTCCTTCACGCGGCTTGGGCGGCGGCGGGGGTTTCTTGATGCCCAGGTAGTTGATCCATATCAAGATGATGCGGAAGATTCCATACCAAAAGAAGGTGCTCAGGATGACAAAGAGCG
>JALVEF010000032.1 GCA_027031185.1 Saprospiraceae bacterium | reverse complement strand
TGTTGGTTTGGCCGGTCCAGACAAAGTCCAGGTGGCCGGACAAGGTCTCGATGCCGGTCAGTGCCTGCGCGAGGAGGCCGGGCATCGCCGCCAGCCAAAAGAACGTGCATAGTATGTAAAGCCGGGTTAGCATTTTGCTGATTATAACGCTTTTATTTCATAACAAATTACAAATGGGTGCACACCCTTCGGGTGCGCGTGGGTGTTGTGATCTCTAAAAACTCCGGCTAGGCAAAAAATGGTATAGCGGTTTAACGGTTTAATGGCATAACGGTCCCGTTGCGACTTCGCCCTTCGATTTCACTCAGGGCATCGCTCAGCGACCAAAGGTCAACGGTCCAGAGTACATGGTAGTATCAGGGGTACGTGCGGAGCTATTTTTAATTTTTAATTTTTCATTTTTAATTGAAAAAGCGCCCGGTCAAAGAAAACCAGGTCAAATTTCCCGGGCTACATTTTTTGGATTGGCAGTGCCATTCAACCATTTTTCCGCAATTTGAATTGAACGTACTTGATCGTCAGGCCGGCTTCCAGATGCATGCGCTCGTAGTATGTCTTGATATCGAGGTCAGGATGCGGCAATTCGCCGGCATAGATGTCCCCACTGTGCGTGATGAGCGTGGTATGGGGGTAGTCGCGGATGGTCTCCAACGCGAAGTGATAGTAAAAGTCATTGTCGGTTTTCAGGTGGATCAAGCCGTCATTTTTCAGGATTTTGCGATAACGGTCGAGAAAGACGGGAGCCACCAGCCGGCGGTTGACCTGTCCTTTGCGAGAAAAGGGATCCGGGAAGGTAATCCAAATTTCATCCACTTCTTCGGGGGCGAAGAAGTGATCTACCAATTCAATGCGGCTGCGCAAGAAAGCGACATTGGTCAAGCCGGCATCCAGGGCATTTTTGGCGCCCCGCCAGATGCGCGCACCCTTGATGTCCATGCCGATAAAATTGCGGCCCGGGTAGCGTGCCGCAAGTGCCACCGTGTATTCGCCCCGCCCGCAGGCCAGCTCCAGGGTGATGGGATGGGCATTGCCAAACTGGCGCTCCGCCCAGTGGCCGACCAGGTCCACGGGTACGCCGTCCTTGCCGACCAATTGGGGTTGGTGGAAAGAATAGTTTTCGATGACATGGGGGAAGGCAAGGATTTCGGCAAATTTCTGCAACTTGTTCCTGCGGGCCATTTTTTTGGTGCAAAGATACGCAAGCCATTAGGATACGGTGTCTCACACTTACTTTTGTGCCGGAAGGGTGAGCCGAAGAAAATTTGGCCGGGTCTTCCGCACATTGTTTTTTTGAGGTAACTGTTTGGGTATGCTCAAGCTTTGATAGAGCAGATAGTAACCTCCTGACCCGCAGGGTCAGAAACTTTTCCCTAAATTGCGCGGATTTGGAGATATTCAAGCCGGGGGGCAACAGAACCGCGCCTGGCATTGTTAGCCATTGGACACAAACGAAAAACTTGACACAAGAACTACAAGAGCTACTGACCGGGTTGTCCATCTTCGGCATCATCGGGTTGGCGGCGGAGCGCATCGCCCGCCGGCTGGCACAATGGCACGCGCCGATGATCACCGGCTATCTGCTGGCCGGTATGCTGACCGGGCCGTACATCCTCGGCATCTTGTCCAAAGACGTCTTGCACCGCATCCATTTCCTGGATGACTTTGCGCTGGGCTTTATTGCGTTAGCGGCGGGGGTGGAATTGTATCTGAAAGAATTGGATTCTCGCAAGAATGCTATTAAATGGCACACGCTTGGGCAGCTCATAGCCACTTTTGCCATTACCAGTTACGTGGTATATAGGATGGCTGATTTTATTCCATTTATGCGGGGTTTAGATGGAAGACACCGCTTGGCCATCGCGTTGTTTTTTGGAGTTATTTTCGTAGCGCGCTCCCCATCATCTGCTATTGCCATTATCAGTGAGCTGCGGGCCAAAGGGCCTTTTGTTAGTACGGCGTTGGGGGTTACTGTGGTCAAAGACATATTGGTCATCATCTTGTTTTCCATAACGCTGTCGCTTGGGTTGAGTCTGATACACGGTATTCCGCTGGATTGGATGCTGCTGGTGAAGATCGTGGCAGAACTGGTCCTTTCCTTTGCCGCGGGCTGGCTGACCGGCAAGCTCATACAAACCGTTCTGTCCACCGGTCTGCCCAACCGCATCAAGGCGACGCTCATTTTGGGGCTGGCCTTCGGCAGCTTCGGTGCGCTCAAGTGGGTGGAAATGCAGGTGCATCATCACTACGGTATCGAACTGCGACTCGAAGCGCTGCTTGTCGTCTTGCTGGGGAGCTTTTACGTCACCAACTACACGCGCTACCGCCTGGAGTTGCAGGAGATCATTGAACACAACGGTGACTGGATATATGCGATTTTCTTCACCCTGACCGGGGCCTCGCTCTCTCTGGATCTGCTGGTGGAGGTATGGCAGCTGGCCTTGTTGCTCTTTTTCGTGCGTATTTTTTCCATGATGATTGGGGCCGTCGTGGGTGGTCTTCTGGCGCGGGACAAAGCCAAATACATCCAGTACGGCTGGATGCCCTTTGTCACGCAAGCCGGTGTGGGCATCGGCCTGGCGACGGAGATTGCCGAGATCTTCCCCGATTGGGGCGAGGCGTTTTATACGCTGGTCATTGCCGTCATCGTCATCAGCCAGGTGGTGGGGCCGCCGCTGTTCAAATTTGCCATCATCCGGACGGGCGAGGCCCACACCAAGGGACCGACTCATTATGTCGAAGGACAGCAGGCGCTGATATTCGGACTGGAGCATCATTCCATCGGATTGGCCCGGCGGCTGCGCGCCAATCACTGGGACGTCAAGATCATCACCAAAAAGGACGCGTCGGGCGGGGTCACGGTGGATGATATCCCCGTCATCTACGTCAAGGATTTCACCGAAGCCCACCTGAAACCGCTCCACCCCGAAACGGCCGACACGGCCGTGCTCCTACTGTCGGACGAGGAAAACTACCGTCTGGCCGAGTACCTCTACGAGAAGGCCGGCACGGATCGCATCGTGGTCCGGCTCAACGACTTCCGGCAGAGTCAAAAGTTTGAAGAACTGGGTGCCTATATTGTCAATCCCGGCCTGGCCATGGTCAGCCTGCTGGATCACTACGTGCGGGCGCCGCTGACCACTTCGCTGCTGCTGGGCAAGGAGACGGGCCGCGACACGCTGGACATTGTCGTCCGGGACAAGCGCCTGGACGGCGTCCTGCTGCGCGACCTGCGCCTGCCGCCGGACGTCATCATCCTGGCCGTCAAGCGGGGCGACGAAATGGTCATCACACACGGCTACACCAAGCTGCATGTGGGCGACCACCTGACCTTCGTTGGTTCCAGGGAAAGCTTGGAAAAGGTCGCCTTGATGTGCAGTAATTTTGAAATGCCGGTGCGGAAGGGAGGGGAGGCGTGAGGCCAAAAACGCTGGCCTGAAAAAAACTGTATAGCGGCATAGCGGTATAGCGGTATAGCGGTATAACGGCATAACGGTATAGTGGCATAGCGGTTTATCGGTATAGCGATTTAACGGTGAGCTTACTCCAAAAACTCTGGCTTGTCAATTACTCTTGGGTTTTGCCAAGCATAGTCTTTTTTTATATATTTGCCCCGGGTCATAAAAACAGGTCACAATGAAAGATCCGGGAGCAATAAATGTATCCAAGGAGGGGATTAGTATAAAGCTGGATTTCAAAAAGGTCTTTGCCGCTGTCATCAAATCGGCATTGTCCCCCGTATCCGTTATTAGTGAGCTGGTTCAAAGTGGTAAGATTGAAAAGACCATTGAGCGGGAGGCTTACCTGCTTATCGTCACCTGCTTCATGGATGCCATGCGCCAACAGCTTAAAGAAGAAGCCGGACGAACGACAGAAGTCAATGGCGAGATTCACATCCAAAATCGCAAACTTAACACGGCGCTATCTGATGAGCTAAATGAAAAAGAATATATCTTCAACTGTAATCAGGCATCCGATCCCAAGAAATTGCCAATGCTCAATGATTTCATCGCAATTTATAAGCAATGGCTAACGAAACAACTCGGCTATTCTTCCGAAAAGGTAGAGCAGTACGCCCGTGATTTCCCCTCCTATTATGCCAATGCCTTTATCGGGCATTGGATCAGCGGTAAGTATCCCAGACTGACCGAACGCTGCGACCATCCCCGGATGAAGGAATGGGCACTTACCTACAAAAGAGAACTGTATCACGCGGAACTCAAAAAGGCCTACTACCGGCCGGTCTTGGGAGAGACGGATATCGCCCTGGCCGATTTGTACGTCGAGTTGGATTTTCGCCTTTTTGATCCCCAAGAAAGAAATAGACATCCATTTAAAAAGACCAAATACAACGGGAGTATCCACGACTACTTCTTAAATCACTTTATACCCGCAAAAAAATCCCAAGCCATCAATGAAGACCGCGAAGAGAGGCGGATGATGGTCTTATTGGGCCATCCCGGCCACGGAAAGTCGTCTTTCTGCCATAGATGTATCTATGATCTTCTATCCGGTGATTCAAAGTACGATACACTGCCGTTCTTTATCAAGTTGCAAAACACATCAGCAAATATCATCAGTAACCCGATACCCACCATACTTGAAAGCTTACCTCAAAAAATAAAAGCGAAGGACTGGATCGCGGCATCGGAAGAGGAGAAAAAAATTGTCTTCTTTCTAGACGGCCTTGATGAATTATATATGGCGCAGGGTCTTTCAGATAATGATGTTTTAGGCATTCTTGATGAATGCTTACGACACATTCGAGCCAATACCAATTGGTATTTCGTAATTACAAGCAGACTCAATTATATTGATAGCATCAGATTCTATACACGCGGTGTGCTGGTACTGGAACTGGACCGGCTCAGTATTGCTCAACAGCGGTCACTCATCAATCACTACAAAAAACAAAAAGATATAGATAAAACTAATTTGGAGGAAATAGATCTGGATAGACTTAATAGGCTTCAACACTCATCAAAGTTAAAGCATATACGCGAATTAATTAGGCTGCCAATTTTGCTCCAAATGCTGCTCATCACGGATATGGATATTAAAGACTTACAGTCGAAAAGTGCCCTATATGACAAACTTTTCACTAAAGTACTGGAAAGAAAATGGGATGTGGACGGGCAACTGTACAAATATAATAAGGGCGCATTCAAACCTGAACACCTGCGCCAGTATCTTTCCTATCTCGCGTTCAAAATCTACCAAAACCCACATAGTTATATATGCAAAAGGGATTTGGAAAGTGATGGAATAACCAAAAAATTCGTATCAAACTATTTGAAGGTAAACCTTGCGAAAGGACTACCGACTGTTTTGAAAGACGTGCTCACCGCTTTCTACCTACAGGAAGTTGCCGCCCACGAACAAGACGATGGGCTCCCTTACAACTTTGCTATTGAGTTTTTGCACAAATCGCTCCATGAATACCTGATGTGCGAATACGTATGGAGAGAGACCAGGGACTTCTTTCTGGAAGACACCGACTCTCTTACGTTTAAGAAAGTAATTGACAAAGTCCAAGAACTCTTTGCCAATATCCGCTTTACTCGTGAGACCGCCGATTATTTGCGAGAAATTATAGATGCCGATCGGGAATGCCACGACCGGCTATTGAAACACATGAGCGACTATCTCCCCCGC
>JALVEF010000031.1 GCA_027031185.1 Saprospiraceae bacterium | reverse complement strand
ACGGCGAACTGCTGATCGAAGAACCCCTCAAGGCCCTGGAGCAGGAATTCCACCGCGACTTCTACCGCATCCACCGCAACGCCCTGGTCCGCCTCGACAAGATCGCCGGCATGCGCAACCAGCAGGATGCCCACCAGGTGTTCTTCCACGACATCGACGACCTGCTCGACATCTCGCGAAGGCATCTGCCCGGTGTGCGGAAGATACTCAAGTCGCTTTAATACCCTAGCCTGAAGATTCATCGTAGGGAGAACGGAGCAGCGAGAGCCGACGAACAGTCGCATCTCCTCGGCAAGATCCAATGCCCCTTCTTGATATCGCCTTTATAAAAAATAAAAATCTCCCCGCTTTGTGCGACCACAAGCTAAGGCTGTAGTTGCCAGAAAGGGGATAAGCCTGATATAACCGCTATAAACAAAAGGGAAAGGGAAGGAATGACAACAACAAGCTCGCCAGAATCCATTCGGTCAGGAAAGATCGGCAGTTTTTATCCCAGAGATCGACTAAGAAAGCCACTTATCCATAGTGTGCTGTGGATAAGTCTGCGTTCGCACACAAAATAGCACGATAGACTGCGCTGCCTATCGTGCTATTTTGTGTGCACTGTCTATTTAACTGTTAGCCTAAAAAGTTCGGAGGTATAAATGGATGTAAGAGATATTGTCATATCAGAATTCAGAAGCACTCTCACTCGTAGAGGAGTACGTGTAACGCCAAGATTGCTTCAGGTTGCGGAGGCACCCTTCGATTTAAACTCTGTTCAAAGGTCTGTTGATAGCGATATTGATGCACTGAGGAGAGAACTCCGTTTTCGCCCGTCATTTGAAATTCAGCGACAAATCAGACGGCGTGAACAAATGCATGAAGAACGATTAAGGCAGTTATCAAGGCAATATGCTTTGCAAATATTAAGTTATGCTAGGCGTGGCTTTGAAATCACAGAATCACGTGCTATTAACGGACAAAGACTATTAAAAGAAGAAGCTGGTGCGGGATGTGATGTGTACCCATGTGAAAGAACACAGCAACGAGGACGGTAATGGATCCAAATAAACTGAAGGCAACGGATACATTAACCGAGTCTCTAAAACTAATAGTTACTATATCCACTATATACTTTGGGGGAATTTTGGCCTATCGCTCCAATTTGTCCACCCCAGGGGCATTATGGTCTTATTACTCCGCACTGAGTTTCTTGGCTATTTCTGCGATATTGAGTGTTGCAAATATCAATTCACTCATTAACAAGTTATACCGTGGCGAAGAGGATCTTATAAAAGATAAAGAGGTCAAAAGATTAAATATTTTTGCTTCTTTCTCTCTTCTTCTCGGGGTTATATCAGGTGCCTGGTTCCTTTCCGAGCAAACGCAAGAACCACCAGAACTGAATACTTCATCTTCTACTGTAATTACAGATTCAAGTATTGCTGTCGGGAAAGACAATACTTCTGTGATCAAAATCAAGAAAGATAGTTCAGGTAAAATAATCGAAGTGGAAATAAAACCTAATTAGGCTAACAAGGCCATAAACTCGGACGGCAATAAAGCTGCGCCGCTCGTACCTCGCTCTGCAGCTTTTTGCCTCCGGTTATGGCTGGCGTTAAGTTTCATATCACTGTGCGTCTAATGACTGAATATATTGAAATCGATGTTGACGAGGAAGAATTCAGATTATTTAATCGACTTCTATTGTCATATAACGATTTTAAACAAGCGCATGAGGTTGCATCTGAACTCATTAAGGGGGGGCTACTACGACAAATACCCAGAAAACCACCATATATTACACGCATTAAACTTAGCGGTTATTGTTGCCTACTCGCGCCCATTCAAAGTCAGCCGAGGAAAACTCGCTTTGAAAGCCTTGCCTGATGACATTATCTCTATCTTTGATGAAGAAAAAATGGAAATACACAATCAGGTTCTTAGTGACAGAGATACCATGATGGCGCACTCTGACGCTGACGCGAACAATGTTTTACCACAAGTTCTAGATCTCGGGCATCGAAAAATATTAATTCCTACAAATGCTAGTCCATACGTAGTCCATCTACTACCCGAGGTAATGGAGAAGCTTGCTGGCATGGCTTTAGAGCTTCAAGAAAAGGTGTTTGAGATGCGAATGGAAATAGAGCCCAGAATTATAGATAAATTGCCATCAGTTCGGGTGCAGGATGAAACTTAACAAATCAATAAACTTCGCGCCTTCGGCGCCGGACGCGCTAACGCGCGCCGGTTATTGATGCGTTAGCGTCACAATTGCATTAGATGAATAGGGTATGGCTGTCGATCAGGAGAAAAATCGAATTAGAAGAGTGAAACTAGCAATCCTTGCTTCGGATGATAGGTGTTCCCTAAAGGACATCATCGACTCAGACCCGGACGCGTTCATTGGCATTCGAATGCTTTATGCGTCTAATACTAACGGGGCGCAGCTACAGGTCAAAGAGGAATCTAAGCACGTTCTCTCTGGGATATTTTGCAAGGAGAGGCTGCTTGCGTACTCTGACGCTATCTATAAAGAAATGCAAAAAGGGACTTCGATTATTGCTTATAAGCGACGAGCCCTTTTTGATACCAACCTGCTATCGGACCTTCCTAAATTTATTTTGGGTGAGAGTTTTACCACTAGAGAAAGTGTTGAAGATATATTGAATATTGTTTCAAAGGATTATGCTGGTGGCTTTGATTACAGTTTTCCGATGCTTGAAAATCTGAGAGAGTTTTCAAAGGAAAATAACCCTCATCCGGTAATTAAAGTCGCTGCAGCAAAGTATTTCGATGCGCTGGTGAGAGGTAAGGAAAATTACAGAGGCCGAAGCAGAGAGCGCTTAGAGTCATATTTTCAAGAGTCAGAACGCATCTGGCTGGAATTTCGATCTAGCAGAGAAGCTTGGGAGATGGTCGATAGACGAGATGTCGTCTATGCGGTGATGCTAAAGACCTTTTGTTTATGTTGGGAAAAAAATAGCTTTACTATTGAAAGTTTACTTTCTGAGCTGGTTGATTACTGTTTAGAAGTCCTTGGGGTATTTCCACTCAAAGAGCTGTACTTCGCTTGGAAAGCTATAGTTGGTCTTAGTCTAGGGTATTTTGTTCCCATTTTTGATGAGCCAAACTTAAAATCTCCAAGAAAGAAATCTATTGACCGTATTGGTGCACTGGCCTGGGATTTATTCATGTTTAGGTTTGTCGAGAGCTTGCTTACCGAGGAGAAAGGCAAGGTGTTCTACATACCTAGTGTAACAACGCTCGATAGAGGCTTGTTGAACACCATCGCTTCATGCCCGCTAAAAGCGATGATTTTGTATGATCATCTCCGATTTGTTGAAACTATATTTGAAGATGAGCTCCTCTTTCAGCAATGCCTTGATTCATCGCTTACTAAAAATCAGAAGAGCAAGCTTTTGGATAGTTCTCGCGGAATAAAAGGTAATAAACGACTCAGGCAATATGTTGTAAACTCTATCAATGATTCTGAGAAACGGATTAGAAAGCTAATCAGTTAACTACGCTCAGCTGAGCGGCGAAATGGGCTTCGAATTTGGGACTGTGGCCTGCAGAATACGAGTTTTACCTGCGACGGCGCTTGAGTGAATCGAAACAGAAAAAGGGAGTCGCATACGTATGAAAAGCAAGGCTACCGACTGCCAAGCGCCATCTTATCAAGACGCCAGAACGGGCTTCCGCCCACCCGGCCCATCCAGGGCCGGTTGGACGGAAGCCGCTCAGCTGAGCCGTTAGTTGCAAAAAAGATAATCAGGCAGTATCAAAATGATTAAAGCTATAAAATTAAAGTTTGGGAGGGCAGAAGGTCACGAAGCGGTTACTATCGAAGCCACTCCTATAACGGTTTTTGTTGGCCCAAATAATTCTGGTAAAAGCAAAATACTCACAGAGATTCAACAGTTTTGCAGTAGCGGAACCAGAAATTCCAATAATTTAATTATTGATTCAATTGAATTATCCCCTATTCCGGATAATTCGGTCCAAGATAAAATTTCAAGTGTAATATTAAGGCCTAACCCTGGAGAAACTATTCAAGCAGACCATATTTTTGTTGGAAAAAGAGGGGCTCGACTTCAAGTTCATGCCGAGCAGTTTAAACAAGCTTTACTCAATCCTAATTCTCAATCATCTCATGTCTGCCAATGGTATCTCGCCTATAACACGCTAATATTAAATGGAAGTAATAGGATAAACCTAATAAATCAACAACCGGCTGGTAATTTACAGCAGCCCGCACAAACTAGCTTCCAGGTATTATTTCGCGATGATGACAAAAGAAAAGAGGCGAGAAGGATCATTTATGATGCTTTTGGGCAATATTTGGTTATCGATCCAACAAACCTAGGTCAGCTCAATTTGCGGCTGTCTGCTCGTGAACCTAATAACGACATGGAAGAAAGAGGAATACATGCTGAGGCTGTAGAGTTTCACTCAAGAGCAATGCCCATTACCCAGGCAAGCGATGGTGTCAAGGCATTTACTGGTATGATCACAGAAATGATTGCTGGAGATCCTTCAATATTATTGATTGATGAGCCTGAAGCGTTTCTACACCCATCGCTGTCATTTAAACTTGGAAAAGAAGTTTCAGGAATTATGTCTGAGTCCGATAAACGTCTGTTTGTCTCAACTCATAGTTCCAACTTCGTAATGGGTTGTATTCAATCCGGTGCACCAGTAAATATAGTCAGGCTGACATACAGAGACAGTGTGCCCACCGCTAGAATCTTACCCAATCAAGATATATTAAAGTTGATGCGAAATCCGCTTTTGCGTTCAACAGGGGTTCTTAGCGGTTTATTCTATGAGTTTGTTGTTGTTACAGAGTCTGATGCAGACAGAGCCTTCTATCAAGAAATTAATGACAGATTGCTCAAGCATTCTGAGGGTAGAGGTATACCCAACTGCTTATTTCTTCACGCTCAAAATAAGCAAACTGTGAAAACCATTATTAAACCGCTCAGGGAGCTAGGCATTCCAGTCGCGGGCATTGTCGATATCGATGTATTAAAGGATGGTGGGAGCGTATGGTCGAGTTTCCTTGATAGTGGTTCAATACCAGAATTAGAGAAACAGCCACTAGCGATCTTGCGACAGGCCATAAAATCCAAGTTTGATCAATCCGGTAAAAATATGAAGCGGGATGGCGGGATTGATATTCTTGAAGAACAGGATCAAGAGGCTCTTCAAAATCTGTTTTCTAAACTGGCTGACTATGGGTTATTTATCGTTCCAAATGGTGAATTGGAGAGCTGGTTAAAGCACTTGCAAGCATCTGGTCATGGGCCAGATTGGCTTGTAGAAATATTTGAAAAGATGGGAGAGGATCCTTGTTCACCTGACTTTATAAAGCCAAGTTCAGGTGATGTGTGGTCATTTATTGATAGTGTGTCGGAATGGTTTCTTAACCCAAGAAGAAAAGGCATACCAAAATAGCAACTAACACATATGAGCCTTCGTTGGTCAACAAGCAAAACAAAATTATTGGCACTGTAAAAGAGCCAAAGTAAAAACCATGGGTTAGTATAGTTACTTCATCTGTCTTCGGTGCGCTGTTAAGGAACCTCTGATTTATTCACTAATTCGCTGATAAAATAGCTATTCGCTGACCTACTACTCCGGAGCAACCCGATGCGCCAACAGACCCTTGCCGAAGAAGGT
>JALVEF010000030.1 GCA_027031185.1 Saprospiraceae bacterium | reverse complement strand
CCTCCACTTTTCAAAGGCATCAGCCAATTCAACAGCGAAGCTGATTCAACCTATTTTTAATTTTTAATTTTTCATTTTTAATTAACAGCGCGTTCTACCCACACTTGGAGTCCCCGCAGTACTGACACACCTGACAACCTTCGAGATAGACGATGTGACCTTTTTCGCCACAATTCTCACATACAGCACCCGTATCCTTCGTGCCGTTAGGCACAAACTTTTTCAAAGCACGCACCACACCGTTTTTCCAAGTGTTCAGATGGCCGTCTTCCACATTCAAGTCCTTGACCAGGTCAATGACCTTGGGCAGGGGCATACCATAGCGCAAGACACCGGAGATGAGCTTGGCATAGTTCCAGTATTCCTTGTCAAAAGAGCGCGATAGCCCCTCAAAAGTGGTGCGGTAGCCGTCTTTGTCCACAATCTGAAAATCGTAGCGGTTTTCGCCGTTTTCGTCTTTGCTTTTCAGCACCCAGGCTTGACGGAACTTCTTGGGGATAATGAAGGTGTCCTCGCTCCGTCCGGTAAATATCTCATAAGGCTTGCCGTCCATCAGCCCGACGACGGCGATCCACTGTTCGTTATTGTTGCGGAAGCGGACTACTTCGGCAGGCAGACGCACGGGACGTTTGGGGGATTCGTTTACTTTAAACTTTCCGTTTTGCTCTGCTTTGGATTCTTCGGAAACCAATACACCGGAACGCGAACCATCACGGTAGATGGTAATCCCCTTACACCCGGCTTTCCACGCCGTATAGAAAATCTCATCCACAAGCTGGACCGTGGTCTCCCGCGGTACATTGACGGTGACGCTGATGGAATGATCCACCCATTTCTGCACACTGCCCTGCAAACGTACCTTTTCTAACCAGTCCACGTCATTAGCGGTGGCTTTGTAATAGGGAGATTGGGCTATCAGCTTGTTCAATTGGTCTGAGGACCAGGCGGAGACTTTGTCCAGGTCATAGCCGTTGATTTTGAGCCAGTCCACAAATTTGTGGTGAAAGACATGGTATTCTTCCCATTTGTCACCGTTTTGGTCAATGAAATCCACTTTGGCCAATGGATCGTTGGCATTGATTTTCCGACGGCGCTTGTAAGAGACCATAAACACGGGTTCCAGGCCCGATGTGGTCTGACTCAAAATACTGACCGAGCCGGTGGGTGCGATGGTCAGTAAGGCAATATTGCGCCGGCCATACTTGACCATATCGCTGTACAGGTCGGGATCGGCCTTTTTGAGTCGCTTGATAAAGGGATTATCCTTTTCGCGACCGGCATCAAAAATGGGGAACGGGCCACGCAATTGGGCGAGCCGGACCGATTCCCGGTAGGTGTGGAGCGCCAGGGCCTTGTGCACCTTGGTAGAAAATCGCGTTGCCTTGGGTGTCCCGTACCGGAGACCTAAGGCAGCTAACATGTCGCCTTCGGCAGTAATACCAATACCCGTACGCCGCCCCTTGACCGCTTTTTCGCGGATCTTTTCCCACAGTTCGCGTTCATTGCGCTTGATGACATCAGGCTCCGGATCTTGATCCAGTTTGTGGAGTATCTTGTCAATCTGCTCCAACTCCAAATCCACAATACTGTCCATCACCCGTACGGCCAGGCGGGCATGCTGCTCAAATAGATCAAAATCAAAGCGGGCTTTGGGTGTAAACGGATCCTTAACGTAGCTGTACAAGTTGATAGCCAGCAGACGGCAACTGTCGTAAGGGGTGAGCGGAATTTCACCGCAAGGATTGGTGGACACGGTTTGAAAGCCCAAATCGGCATAGCAATCCGGTACGGATTCACGGATAATGGTATCCCAAAAGAGAATGCCCGGCTCGGCAGACTTCCAGGAGTTATAGACGAGTTTTTTCCACAGCTTGGCTGCATCAATTTTTTTCGTTACGACGGGTTTCTTGCTGTCTATGGGAAACTGCTGCTTATACATCTTGCCGGCGCGAGCAGCCTTGACAAAAGCATCATCTATACGAACGGAAATATTGGCTCCGGTGATCTTCTTCAAATCCAACTTGGCATCAATGAAGTCCTCGGCATCCGGATGTTTGATGGATACGGTCAGCATCAATGCCCCACGCCGCCCGTCCTGGGCGACTTCCCGCGTGCTGTTGGAAAAGCGCTCCATAAAGGGCACGATGCCGGTGGAGGTGAGCGCACTGTTTTTGACCGGTGAGCCTTTGGGGCGAATATGCGACAAATCAAGCCCCACGCCGCCGCGGCGCTTCATCAACTGTACCAACTCCTCATCCAGACGAAAAATACCGGCGTAAGAGTCGGCTGTGTTGCCAATAACAAAACAATTGGAAAGCGAGGCTACCTGGAAAGGATTGCCAATGCCCGCCATCGGCCCACCCTGCGGCAACAAGTACCGGAAGCCTTTGAGCAAACTATAAACTTCCTCCTCCGACAACGCTTCGGGATACCGGCTCTCTATGCGCGCAATTTCAGCGGCCAACCGCCGGTGCATGTCATCCGGGGTGCGCTCGTAAAGATTGCCGAAGGAATCCTTTAAGGCATATTTATTGACCCAAATACCGGCGGCCAATTCATCCCCGTTGAAATATTGGGTAGATGCCTCGACGGCTTGTTCGTAAGTGTATCGCTTTTGCCGGGTATGGGGTTCCTTTTCTCGAACTGTGGTCATAGTATGAAGTGCTTTGAAGGGTTCTGGAAACGAAAGCAGGCCGGATCCCAATATAGTGCCCAAGCCAATAGACAGGCCCCAAGCGCATAGGCCTGTCATGAAGCGGTTTATTGTTTCCGGGCGATACTAACTGAAAAAATCCCCAAGAAAGGTGAAGGGAATGGCCACGAAGATAAAGGGCTTTTTTGTTTTGAGCAAAAAAATAAAGCCTAATTTTTGTAACTGTTTAGGCACCCGCTGTTTTTGCGCTAAAATGCCCTGAGCAGCAAGGAGCAGCCGGTCAATTCTGCCGCACCACGCTTTTGACGCCGTCAATTTTTTTCAGCGCATTGATGGCCTTGTTGAGTTGATTGGTATTGTTTACCACGAGTCGAAGGCGGCCTTCAAAGATGCCGTCTTTGCCATCAATGGAAAATGATCGGATATTAAGTCCCAACGAGGAGGAAATGGTACTCGAAATGGCTTCAATGACGCCTACGCCTTTGTCAATCCCGGTGATGACCAGGTCGGCGTAATAAGTCGCTGCAGAACTTCTCCCCCACTCCGCCTTGTGGATATTGTTGGCTTGTGATGCCAGCAGATTCACGGCATTGGGACAGGAGGTGCGATGAATTTTCATGCCATTGGCGGATACGTAAGCAAAAATCTCATCGCCAAGGACTGGGTTGCAGCACTTGGCCAGTGTGTAAGCAAAGTCGTCTTTTTCCTGACCGTTGATGATGATTTTGCCTGTGTGGGTGGAGGCAAACTCACGTTTGGCCATTTTGCTTTTGCGGGCACGTTCGGCGTCTTGCTGAGCTTTGCGAGTAAAATCAAACCTTCCGTTGGTGACGGGAAAGGTCTTCAACTCGGTCAGGTCAATTTGTTCTTGGGAAATGGCAAAGAAAAAATCCACGCGGTTTTTGAAGCCGAAGTACCTGGACAGCAAGTCCACGTTGTTTTCAAAATCCAGTTTCAGATTGTTGAGCTTGCGCATCAAGGCTTCTTTTCCAAATTCGGCTTGCTTGGCTCTTTCTTCCCGAAGGGCCGCCCGAATACGGGAACGAGCCTTTCCGGTGACGACAAAACTCAACCAATCCTCATTGGCGGTGCGATTTTTGGATGTTGTGACGGAGACTTGGTCGCCGTTTTTGAGGCGGTAGCTAAAAGGCACTAGGCGGTTGTTGACCTTGATAGTGGAGCAGTGAATACCGATTTCGCTGTGGATGGCAAAAGCAAAGTCAAGCGCCGTGGCACCGAGTGGCAAGACTTTGATATCCCCCTTGGGGGTATAGACGTGTACTTCTTCACTAAACAAATTCGACTTGATATCGGTCAAAAACTCCAAAGCCGAGCTGCCGGATGATTCAATGACTTCCCGGACGGTTTCGAGCCACTTGTCATAGACATCATCGGCTTGTGCTTTGACACCTTTGTACTTCCAATGCGCGGCAAAGCCCCGTTCGGCGATTTCATTCATGCGGACGGTGCGGATTTGCACTTCGACAAAACGCCCTTCGGGGCCGATGACGGTGGTATGGAGCGACTCATAGCCGTTGGACTTAGGTCTGGAGATCCAGTCTTTGATGCGTTCGCTTATGGGTGTGTACAGGTCCGTCACCACGGAAAAGACCCGCCAACAAGTATCTTTCTCTTCTTCAGGTGGTACATCCAGGATAATGCGGATAGCAAACAAGTCGTATATTTCTTCAAATTCGACCTGTTTTTTCAGGATTTTGTTGTGGATAGAAAAGATGGACTTGGGGCGACCGAAGATTTCAAACTTGACATTGAGCTTTTGAAGTCGCTCTTTCAGCGGGGCGATAAATCGCTCGATGTATGCATTTCGATCACGCTTTGTTTGGTTGAGTTTATGGCTGATTTCGTTGTAGGTTTCCCGGTCGGTGATTTTGAGCCAAAGATCCTCCAGCTCGGACTTAATGTTGTAGATGCCGAGGCGATGGGCCAGCGGGATATAGATATACTTGGTCTCGGCCGCAATTTTCTGCTGTTTGTGTTTGGGCATGGCGCCCAGTGTGCGCATATTGTGCAGGCGATCTGCGATTTTGATCAGGACGACGCGCACATCAATGAGCAAGGTCTGTAATACCTTACGGAAATTTTGGGCCTGTGGGCTGTCGGCGTTGTGGTCATAATCCAACTTGGTCAAACCGTCCACGATAGTGGCGATCTTGTCGCCAAATCTGGCACGGATATCATCCAGAGTCACCGGTGTATCTTCCACGACATCGTGCAGCAAGGCAGCAATGACCGCCGTAGGGCCCAGTTCCATCTCTTCTGCACAGATGCGGGCCACGGCAATGGGATGCAGGATATAGGCTTCACCGGATTTGCGCCGTTGGTTCTTGTGTGCATCCTTTGCCAATTCAAAGGCGGCCTGGATATTGGCCCTGTCCTCGCTGCTCATCTTGGAGCGGATGGACTCCAAGAGTCCCGCGTAGGCCTTTTGGATGACATCCTCGTCTTCTATGGTATATAAGCCAGACATAGTCAAATGGTTTTGAAAGCCGGCGGCGCGGCACCCTCGCGTCAAAAGATGCCAATAAAGGCATTTATGGATTAATTGTC
This sequence comes from Saprospiraceae bacterium, assembly GCA_027031185.1. GTDB lineage: Bacteria > Bacteroidota > Bacteroidia > Chitinophagales > Saprospiraceae > HyVt-613. The sequence goes on along the minus strand of JALVEF010000030.1, from coordinate 464 downwards.
AACCCGATACCCTGTGAAATTGATCTTATCAGGCCCAAAATTGCGCTGCCTCAATAGCAACAGGTTTTGGGAGAGAGAGTTTAAGGCCAATTACGAATTAAAAGCTACGAATTGATTACGACTAATCAAACCTATAAGATTTTGGAAAGCTTATAGGTTTGATCGAGCGCTCCTATTTTTCATTTTTAATTTAACAAGGCGCTGGAGCGCCTTGTCAGAGGTAGTCTAGCAGGTCACCGGCTGTCATGGCTTCCATCCCCTTCTTTTCAGCTGCCTGATCACCGGCTGCTCCATGGAAATAGACGCCCAGCAAAGCCGCATCGCGCGGGGACAATCCCCGCGCCACCAAACCCGTCAAAAAACCGGTAAGTATGTCTCCGGTTCCGCCTTTGGCCATGCCCGGATTGCCGGTGAGATTGAAGTAGAGACTGCCGTCGGGCATTGAGATGGTGGTGTAAGCGGTT
>JALVEF010000029.1 GCA_027031185.1 Saprospiraceae bacterium | reverse complement strand
CGGAAAAATTGAGCTTGCAGCCCAACGTATAGAATGCAACGGTCTGTGGTGTCATAGCTTGCAAAGGTAGCGGCTCCCGCGCTCCCGTGCAAACGGATGAATTGGCCCCGCCCCACCCCAAATAAAAACCGGAAAGCCAAAGGACTTTCCGGCACTTACATAGTGTGAACGCACGTAGTGTGCATTCTGCCCGGACAGGCAGATGGGGGACAGTCCGGGTTATCTTACCACGGCGATGGGCATGCGGTGATCATAGCGGCCTACCAGCACCGGCGTTTGAATGCCCGCCGTGTAATTGTGAATGTTCGTCTTCATGTACTTGTAGAGCTCGTCCACCTCTACAATCTTATTACGGTCAAAGTCGGCTTCACCCTTCAGTCCTTTGATAAGAAAATACGTATAGACCCCTTGGTGAAGCCCCTGATCTTCCAGAGACACCTCATCAGCCTGCGAAGAAAGCAGCACGGCGGTGCCCCCGTGGGTTTGGTCAAAGGCGGCATAAAAGCGCTGCCGCGTGGCCGCATCTTCGGCCGTTACCGGCGCGCTTTTTTCCGCCAGGACCATGGACCCCGAATAACAGGCATCTGCCAGGACGATTTTGTGTCTGGCCCGGCTGGCATTTAGGATGGCCGTCACTTCGTTGTGCCGGAGCTTATTCTGAAAACCATTGTAATCGGTGGGCAGGAAGCAGCCACGCAGTCCATGCCCGGAGTAGTACAGCATGACAATATCATTGTCATCAGCCTTGCCAAACACATCATTCATCGCATCGAGTATCTTTTGCCGCGTAGCCTCCTCATTGATCAGCAGGCGCACCTGACTGTCCGGGATGCTCCCCCCTTCCGGACTCTTGATAAAGCTGTAAAAGCGGTACGCATCGTCGTCGGTATATTTGAGCGGGTGGATATACTTGTAATCCGCCGCACCGATCACCACGGCCCACAGCCGGACCGCCGGATCATGCACCACCTTCGAGCCGTCCGGCACGGGTACCGGCGTCATTTCCTCTTTGGTCTTCACGAGTCGGCCTGCCGACCACAGGCCCTCCGCCACACGACCGCTATCAAAGTAGTAGGTACCTTGCCCTTCCGGGCCGGCGATCCCCCAATCACCGACATACTTGTCACCGTTGGGATAGTAGCAGGTCCCCTGCCCCTGCGGGATGCCGTTGTGAAAGTCGCCGATATATACCGAGCCATCGGAATACGTGTACTTGCCGCGGCCACTCGCACAATGGATGGTATTGCAATCGCGCAACGCGGATATGTTTTCGGAAGTTTGGCCGGCGGAGCCGGCCGTGGTTTGCGTCTCTACCACCACCTGGGGTTGTTCCCGGCCCACATACTTTCCGTCCGACCAAAAGCCGACAATGACCTGCCCGTTTGTCAAATAAAACTTTCCGGGGCCTTCCTTTTTGTTCGACTTCCAGTAGCCGTCATACTTATCACCGTTGTGATAATACATGACACCTTTGCCATGCAACTTGCCGGCGCGGAAGTCGCCCTCGTAGCGGTCGCCATTGTGGTAGGACAAGACGCCCTTTCCGTTGGGGTAGTTTTTCTTCCAGGCTCCCTTGTACACATCGCCGTTGGCATAGTGCATGGTACCGAAGCCATAGAACTCACTGTGCTTAAAATCGCCCCTGTACACATCTCCTTTGGGGAAATACATCACCCCCTTGCCCTCGCGGTAGTGGTTGCGCCACTCCCCCTCATAGATACGGCCGTCACTAAACACCAGGCGCCCGTAGCCGTGTATCTTGCCTTTGCGAAAATGGCCGCTGTACCTGGCTCCACTCGGGTACAGATACGTGCCGATGCCGTCGTAGCAATTGCCCGACAGGCACTGCGCGTGTACGCTTTGTACGAGCGTCAACAATGCAATCACACTTACAGCAATGGTCTTCATACCTACAACTTGTTTTTGGGTTTGGCAAAAACGTGTGAAGACCGGCGCCGAAAGGAATTACCGCGGGAAAAGAAATGCAAGGCGATACAAAAAATAGGCACTTCTCAACCGTTGGAAATCCTGTCAGACAGTTCCGGAGTCTTACGGTAGAAGTGCTGTATAGGCGATTCGCGGTTTGGTGTGTGTAGAGAAATTGTAATTGTTTAGGTGCTCCTGTTTTCAGGAGCAAAAAGGCCATTTTGGCGCAAAAACAGTGGGTACCTAAACAGTTACTCCAAATCTATAAAGTGGTCAAGTAACTGTTTTGCCCTTCCTTTTATTGCATGTACCGGTAATATTTTTTGGGAACCTGCCCGTTATTAACAAATTGTAAAAGTGCGCATCCTTCGTATGCGCGCAGGCAGGCCGGTGGAGAACGAAAGGCAACGGTGGCGGACGCACCGGTTTGACAAACCGGTCCGGGCGTTTGAATCTGGGCGAAAAGAAAAATGCAGAGACGCACCATCCATGCGTCTCTGCATCCTGTGCAAGTATTTCCACCCCGCACCACAGCGTCCCTACTCCGGTATCTTGTAGCAGTACATGTAGTAGTGATCCATCAAGTACATCACGTTGCGCTCGGCATCTATAACCGGCGGCCAGCTTTGAAAGTCTCCCCCAATCTTATGAAGCACTTCGCCCGTGTTGGGATTTACGATATACAGCGATCTGTCCGTGTAATACAGACGGCCTTTGTAAGCCGTCATATCATATATGCAACACGCCCCCTGCTTGACATAGTACAACTCTTGGCCCGTCTCCGCATCAAATGCCGTCAGATAGCCCTGATCGGTCTTCATGATCAGCTTCCCGTCGTACAAAACCGGATAGGACGCCAGCACACCCGCCGCCAGTGGCACCTTCCAGATCTCCTCGCCCGTATCCATGTCCCAGCAGAAGATCGTGTGCCACGTCAGAAAGTACATCCGGCGGTTCTCCGGATCCAATACCGGAGAAAAAATATTACTCTCCTGCGGCGAGATATCTTCCAACTTCCACAGAATTTCACCCTTTGTCAGATTATAGGCATAGATATCAACTCGACTGGTGAATGAACTGTAGTTGTACTGGCGGTTTTGAAAATACAGGATCATATCCCCGTGCGCATTACGAGCGCCGGCGATCCGCTTTATATCCGACTCGAAACCATCTTCCCCTTCGGCAGTGAATATCGGCTGCCAATCACCGGTAGTAACATCGGCAACATATAAAGTACTGTTCGACCCCAAGCCAGAGGTATGAAAGACGTTATCACCGATAAACCCCACTAAACCCGGATTATAAGCGAGTTTGGATCTCCATACTGTCTGTCCTGTGTTCATATTCACAAGATACAAACAATTCCCAGCATTGATATAGGCATATCGATCATCATACATCATACCCTCCTTTACCTTAGTCTCGCCCGGAAAATAGTCCTTCCAGTCCCATATCTTTTCCACCCCATCAGTTACCCTGTACAGGGAGATTACGCTTGTCTCCGAATTTCCTGCCTTCGTTGTGTTTCCAAAAATTCTGTCATCTGCAATTTTCCTAAGAAACCCACTATAGCCGGCCCTTGCCGTATCCTGATATATCGGCACCTTCCATACCAACAGTGTATCTTTTGTGGGAGACGCCGGGGAAGCCGGCGCCTCCAGTGTAGATTTTTTACAACTGCCTGACAGTAAAGCAATAAACAATACTATTGTCCACATTGTCTTTTTCATATTATTAGTTGTTTAATTTAAAAAAGTTAAGATACTTGCCTTCAAAAAGGCCATCGTTATCAGTATTCTGATCCCCCATAAACTTAAACTTCATCTCCTCCGAATTCCTCATCTGCTGGTGGATGTCTGCATGCAGGGCGAAGTCGTCATGGGTGAAGCCGGACGAGTTTTCGTTTAGCGTCGCACCGGCCATATTGGCGGCGGACTCGACGAGGACGACTCCGTCGGAGAGCTTTCGTTCTGTTTTCACCACCGTCTCTTTGACACAGTACCTGTCAACAATTTCACCGTCCTCATCCTCCTCACCTTCCAAATTGTGTTGACTACAATCATAAGTATTACAATCTGCATTTGGCGGGATATCAATCACCTTAATATAGTCATCTCCACCTAAAATTTCTCCGTCACACACACACTCACAGCCTTCTACCACTTGGTATGTAGTCGCCCCAATCAACGTCTTCCACTGGTTATTGGCTGTTAGGTACCAGTTGCGGGCGTTGTTAGATACCGAGGCTACATATAGCCATTCATCAGCCCTATTCAAATGGAATTCAGATATTATATAACATATCAGCGAAGATGAAGCACACACTGACCATGCTAGTGCAATACTAAAATGATATTCAGCATTGTTTTGAGCCTCAAACATTCTGGCCAGCAACTTTGCTTTCGCATCCTCGGCAAATTGTTGACCATCCTTCTTTTTAGCCAAATCCGTATTGCCATCGGGGGCTGTCAACAATGAAGCACCTCCAAAATACGGATTAAATTTAGGTTGCTGATTTACTGAATTTGTCGACCAAAAAAATTCACGCCAGACAAGGTCACCTTTTGCCTCTTCATCGGCCTTTGTTATTTCAGAATAAAAAGCCAACTTCTTAAGTGGATCGGACGGATTACTAAGCTTCTCATTTATCTCAAGAATAGAGTTCTCTACATTTGGTGGATTTACCATATATCCTAATGATGTAGAGTTTATCTCTTGACCTATTAAGAAACGATTCACCTCGGGCCACAACACATCAAGCAAATGTCTAGCGACTATTTCCAATTTGTCATCGACATGATTACCATCAGGTGTAGGAAGCCAATCAAGCACATTCACATTAAGTTGAATTTTAGAAGCTAAGACATCATCAATAAGTACTTTTTCCGTATGTCTAAGAAATTTGGCCATCCGGGAATCCGTACCCCATTTATCATCAGGCAAAAGTTCTCCATTATCATCCTCCACCAGACTATTAATGATATAAGCGCCCTGGTGCGGACTTCCAAAAGTAACTATGCCGCCAAAATAAATGTGATCATCCCAATCATCCGGATAAAGCTCTCGTAAATATAATTCGGCATATTGTGAAACAATTCCACCCTGACTATGAGCTATTATAAAGTTCCTTAAACGATTTTCTTTTATATTGTAATCTCCCATATAAGGACTTGCACCATAGACAATATTATCATTCAATGTCTTACCAGCAACACCAAGTCCGTTCTTCGCCGAATACTTAGGACTAATAGTTGTGACCTGATAATTATTCTGGGTCCAATTACTCGCCTGGTCCCATGATGATTCATCACCATTTAGCCCATGGACAAAAAACACTATTGGCTTGTAATCATTAGGCAAAACATGGATTTCAAATGCGCAATGAGCTGTATTGCTACAATTGTCCGTCGCAGTATATATAATAGGGTATGAACCTTCATTAAAGTAATCACCTGATTGAATATTGCTGGGCGTTTGCACTAGATCCAAATTGCCAAAAGGCCCTGACGGGCAAGTTGTTGTGGCCGTGGGAGGTTCCCAAGTTACCTGAATATCATTCTCATTGTCCGGAATAATCACATAAATATCGTCCGGGCAATTTTGAAACTTAATGGGCCCCAAAGGCTCTTGTATGGAATTTATCTCCGCAGGTATCAGCACCTCTTCTCCATGCTTTACTTTGTTATTCAAATCTTTGCACGGCGCCTGTGCATATCCAGCATGGACAGTCACAAAAGCGAAAAATGCCGCAAAAAAAGTGGT
>JALVEF010000028.1 GCA_027031185.1 Saprospiraceae bacterium | reverse complement strand
CTTTGTCAAAATTGGGCGGCAGCTGCGCGGCGCTACCCGCCGCGCCAGCGCCTTTGGGCTGGCCGGCTTCGCCCTTGTACACCGCATCTACATAGGCCAGGATATTGGCAATATCCTCATCGGTCAAGTTGGGGAAGGCCGTCATGGGGAGCTTGTTAAACTCATTGAACACCTCCACGGCACGCTTGTGGCCTTTATCTACCATGGCCGGCGCGTTGCGAATCCAGTCGTACAAGTCCTTCTTCGGATAGTCTGCCCAGCGCTCTTGCACGCCCCCAAGGCCGGGGCCGACTAGCTTGTCCTTCATGTTTTTGTGGTGGCAAGCGGCACAGTTGTCCTTAAACAACTGCTTGCCTTTGACAGGATCACCGGCAAACAAAAGTCCGCCTGCCAGGAGCAACACCAGCACGGAGACTATTATGCGTCTATACATCTGAGTTGATTTATCCAAGATTCTCGAGATTCGAAAGCGGCCACTCGGGCGGCCATATTCGGGCGCATACCGCCAAAAATCCGGGCGCAAATCTACATACAAATTCTTTTTGCACCTGAAAACAACAAGAGCACCTGCTTATTTAGAACTCATCTAAATAAGCTCACATAAGTATGTTTTGATATGGATAAGGCAGTCACCCGGGCGCAAAGATATATTAAATTTGGTGCAACTATAAAACGAACCTCCTTTTTTGGGCATACGGAGGGAGATCTTACTCCATAAACTCCGGCAAAAAACGGCCCCGCACTTACTTACTTTTCAGGATTTTAGCTTTGGTCCATCCGCATAGGCCTTTTGGCAAGATAGCGCTATATCACTCCGCTTTGATGGGCAAGTAAGTGCGGGACGGTATAGCGGTTTAACGGTATAGCGGTTTAACGGTGTAATGGCATAACGGTCCCGTACTTACTTGCCCTTAGTGCGTAGTAAATGGCCTTCATCATACAAAAAGCATAAGCGGAAGGACCAAAACCAAAATCAAGCAAAGCAAGTAAGTGCGGGAAACAAAAAGGCCGGACCAAAGAAAATTTGGTCAGCTCCCCCAAACTGCATTTTTTGGAGTGGACTCACTATCGGAGCACAAAGCACCCCGTCAAAGCTCCGCTTTGACAAACTTTCTTATACGGCAGGCTCCGGTTGTGGTGTTGCTCCATCTTTTCCGCGCTGCACCTGAAATTATCTGCCGGGTTCACGGCCGCCTTTGAGATGTTCCTGATATTCTAGGAGCAAGTCCCATTCCCCATCGTCAGCCATTTTGGCCTGTTTGGGCCAGGTAGCGGGATTGTGCATGGTGTAGCGGCTGCCGGCGGCGGCCAGGATTTCGCTGATTTTGTCCGGCTCGGTTTCTGCCAATTGGCGGAACGTGGTGATACCGGCCTGGTGAAGCAGGCTTTCGATTTTGGGGCCGATGCCCTCTATCTTTTTCAGGTCATCGGGTTCGGCAGGCGCCATTTCGACGACTTTTTCTTCCACGATGGGCACCTCGTTGGATGGAGCCGGTGAGACGGGATGCGGGGCGGGGACTTCGACGACTTTTTCGACGATTTTTTCCACTTCGACGATTTTGGGCACCTCGACAATTTTTTCCACTTCGACGATCTTTTCGACTTCAACCGGCACCTCGACGACTTTTTCGACGACCTTTTCCACGGGGACTTCCACCACTTTTTCGACGACTTTCTCTACTTCGACGATCTTGGGCACTTCGACGACTTTCTCTACTTCGACAATTTTTTCCACTTCGACGGGTACTTCGACGATTTTTTCGACGATGACCTCTTTGGGTACTTCGACGATTTTCTCCACTACCTTTTCTACTTCCACCGGGACTTCGACGATTTTTTCCACTTCGACGGGCACTTCGACGACCTTTTCAATGATGCGCTCTTCGACAGTGGGTACTTCGACGATCTTCTCTACTTCGACGATTTTTTCTTTTTCGACCGGGACTTCCACCACTTTTTCGACGACTTTTTCGACGACTTTCTCCACTTCGACGGGTACTTCGACGACCTTGGTGACTACTTTTTCCACGATGACTTCCTTCTCGACCGGGACTTCGACGACCTTTTCGACGATGACTTCCTTGGGGACTTCAACAATTTTCTCCACCACCTTTTCGACGATCACTTCTTTGGGGATTTCATAAGACTGCCCGACCGGTTGGGCATCCTGTGTCGGAGCGGGTGGAGGCGCTTCCTGAAGAGCGACTTCCAGGCTCTCATTCTTGGATTTGACGGCCTTCAGGTCTGCTTCCAGATTGGTGATGCGGGCACGGAGCGCATCGTTGTTGTGGGAGAGTAGTTTGGCTTTTTCTGCGTTGGTGCGCAGTTCTTCTTCCAAACCGTTGCGCTCTTTATTGAGATTGTCAATGGCCGTGGAGAGATTGTCATTCTGCGCTTTGGCCAGCTTCAATTCTTTTTTCAGTCCACTGAGTTGGTTCTTGTACCGGTACCAGAGGGCATACCCGATCCACAGGCCGAACAGTGCCGCCAGCAGCAGCATGCCGATAATCTCGAAGGTATGGGATGTGACGGTGCCTTGGCCGGGGCCTACGGTAGGATTAAAAAGGAACATGTGCATCGTTTTTGAGTCAGTTAGCGGAAAATAAATGGATCTGGTTTATTGGATTTCGATTTCCACGCGCCGGTTTTGATGCCGGCCGGCGGGTGTATCATTGGTTGCGACCGGCTCGGTTTCACCTTTGGATCGCGTGATAATGGACTTGCGGGGGACGCCTTTTTTGCGCAGGTAGTCCCGGATATTTTTGGCACGCCGCAGTCCCATGAGCTTGTTTTTGTGAGCGGAGCCGATATTATCCGTGTGACCGGTGATAATCACTTTGCGTCCGGTGCGGATCAGTTCTTCGGCCAGCTTGTCCAGGTAGGAATCAATCACCGGATTGGGAGCTTTGTCGGCGGCGCCATAAGGGAATAAAATTACCTTGCGGTCGCCGAGTGAAAAAACTTCTGCCTGGTGTATATCCACGTCTTTGATTCGGAAGCTGACCGCGCCAACGGTATCGCCTTCGGCCTGACCGTCCTGCATGGCCGAGCGCACGCGCAATTTGTGCGGGTCCACCATATCCGACAGGAGTGCTTTAATTTGCTCCGCACGTGCCAGGCCCAGGTCTGCGTATTCTGTCGGGTTGTCCTCATCGGCATAATAATGGCCCGTGATTTCCAGGATCTGTCCCTCGCCCACCTGAGCCGACAATGAGTCCAGCAGATGGTGGCCTGCATCGGTCAGCATCGGCTCGGCACCGGAAAGCGGAAAGGTGATGGGCGCCGCCGGCTGCCTGATCGTCGCCTCCACATGAGAGCGCCGTCCGCCACAGACCTGTTTGATATGGCAGACATAATACCTGGCGGCAAAGAAAGAGTATATCACAAAGAGCGAGACAGGTATCCAAACTTTCATATATGCGGTTTATTTCACAGCCGCCGCATGTACCCGTCCGGCAGCCGGCCACAGCAGTGCCCCGGGGCGTTGCGGTTTGATGAGGCAAATATAGGCATTTTATTACGGAAATTTGTCATTTGTGACAAATTTCCGCTACCGGTCACACTAAACAATCGAGCTTGCAGGCAGTTATAGTCGGTGAACAGTCAGACTACTATGGCCAAGATCATTTTCGAGTTTGAAGACAAGTCCATCCCCACCAAAGTCGTGGAAGGGGCCCGTAAGCATCAGTCCATACTGGACATCACCGAAGAGCATGACGTGCATCTCAGCCACAACTGCGGCGGGGTATGCGCATGCAGTACCTGCCACGTCATCATCCTGGAGGGGATGGAAGCGCTCACCGAGATGAGCGAGTGCGAAGAAGACCAGGTGGACGAGGCCATCAACCCCACACTGGACTCCCGCCTCGGCTGCCAGGCCGAAATCGTGGACGATCAGGCCACGATCAAGGTGCTCATTCCGGATCAAAGTCAAATCATCTCTCACGAACATTAAAACCGACGGACTATGGCTTTCGACCTCGAAGACCTGCCCCTGGACTGGAGCGACTACGAAGACATCGGTATGGCGCTGTACGATCGCTTCGGCGATGAATTTGACGAAAGCAAAATATACCGCATCCGGTTCACGGACCTGATCGAATGGGTGCTCGAAATCCCCCACTTCAAAGGCAGGCGCGAAGAGTGCAATGAAAACCACCTCGAACAGATCCAAATCGCCTGGGTCTATGAGTGGCGGGAGAATAATAAATGATTTTCTACGGCCCACGCTCAACGGCCCACGGTCAAAAGTTTTCAACGCTGCGCGTTGAGGGAGAGGAGGGCTTGGATATGATGTACTATTCCTTCAAATTGACCGAACGTCGGTGATACACGTTTTGTGCCGCACTATGACGTGTACATTGCGGAGCCGTTTGGCCCCCCGCAGTCTTTGTGCGTAAATCAAGAGTACCTAAGAATTTTAAGTACCCGTTGTTTTGGTGCTAAAAGGAGTACCTAAATAGTTACGAATAAGAATAGAGGCAGGGATACAAGGAAGTATAGCAGACCGGATGGTACCGGCAAGTAAGATTGGGGGATATCCCAGGTTTTTTAGGAGACCCTATGTATCAAAACGCCGGTTCTTACCATACATAGCAAACACAAAAAACGCCAAAGTTGAGTGGCCACTCAACTTTGGCGCTGTGTCATCAGACGGCTACCGGGTCGCTATTCGGTGGTCTTGATAAACTGTCCGACGAGGGGCGTGAGATTGTGGCCTTCTACCCGGATGTAGTACGGCCCGGGCGTCAATTGTGTCAGGTCTGTCTGGTAGCTGACGCCGGTGGGATCTACGCTGTAGGTCGCCACAACCTTGCCGGTGTAGCCATTGACTACATGCAATTTGTCGTACCCTTTCAGATTCCATTGGAACGTCGTCCAGCCGGTTGTGGGATTGGGACTGGCGACGACAAAATAAGTCGGAGTCGTATCGCCACCTGCACCACCGGAGCTGAGATAATTCTCCGGGCTCAAGCCACCCGGGTACGTGTCAAAGTACACGATGGTGTCCAATACGCCCACCAGCGGGATAACCGGATTTTCCAGGTTTGGAATGATCGGATACCGCTTCCCCCAGTGCCAGTCGCACGGATTTATCGCGTAGATGTACACTTTGTACTTGGTATTGGGTGTCAGATCACGCAACGTGGTCATGGCCTTTTCTGCTCCATCATAGAGGACAGCTTGTTGGTATTGGGACGATGAGAAATCCAACTTGGGACCGTTGTCCGGCTGATAGAGCACATGGTAGGTTCTCTTGTATCCCGCAGCGGGATCGCCGGCAACCCGCTCTATGGGATTGATACCGAGGCGTGCAGTCGTACCCGAAGCAGATACTTCCACCAAGGGGAAGTAGTAGCCCGAGACTGTCGTTGAAGGGTCCGAAGGTGGCGGCGCCGGACAAGAAGCCGGTTCGCCGCAAAAACTCATTCGCGCCACGCCTATTTGGTCATGGGGCAAGGCTTGGTTTCGGGTTATTCTCAGTCGCGATATGGCCCGCGCGGTCGGAAAGCCTTCGCTCAAATACACCCATTCCATATAGCCTCCGGGAGATACGGTTACGGCATGATACCACCCCTTGTCCGGACCCGGAGTGCCAAACTCCTCCGAAGCCGGACAGTTGCATAATTCGTATTCCACAGTGATATACCCACTGCCCGTCGTATGCAGAAAGCGCATCGAATGCAAAATG
>JALVEF010000027.1 GCA_027031185.1 Saprospiraceae bacterium | reverse complement strand
GCTATGCAAGGCAATTGGATGCACAGGTTCAAACAATCATTCCGGGAAATCAGCCAAACACTTTCCCACTCGCCCGGCTGCCTATGTGCCAAATGAATTTGGCCCTACCATTGGCGCTTTTAGCAAGGCAGGGCTGTTTTTTCGACTTATTTACGCAACCAAGTCACCGTTATTAACGAGTTTACCGGCCCTTTGGGCCGGTGAGGAGACTGCGGGTGGATGCCGGAATAAATAGCAGTGGGCGACACTCAGGTAAGCGGGCGGAGGGTACCTGTGTCGGTAGTGACCAACCGAATCGAAAACAATACCGTCAAGGTCACGGCGCTGATCATGGCGACAAAGATGACCAGCACGATGGCAGCCTGATAGCGCACAGCCAGGAAGGGGTTGGTACCTGCCAACACCTGACCGGTCATCATACCGGGGATGGATACCAGGCCCATGGTGGCCATGGTGGCGATAATCGGCTGCAAGGAAGCCCGGATGGACTGCCGGATCCATGGATAAAGGGCTTCGTAGCGTGTAGCGCCCAGACTCAACCGGTAGTAATAGACATTACGATCCCGCGCCAAGCCGGTAATAAACTTGTCCAGCACGATGATAATGCCTTTCATGGCATTGCCTAGTACCATGCCGGCTGCTACTACAAAAAAGCGGGCGGAAAACGGGCTTTTTATATTGATAATCAGCACATTGAAGTACACTACGGCCAGTAAAACGGAGATGGCCATGGCCAGGAAAACAGGCTTCCAAAAGCGGTGAAGCGGCAGTTGGTTGCGGGTTAGTGCGCTGTGCGAGGCGGCCAGTACCATTACGCCAAACCAAAGGACATTGAGCCAGGGGGCATCCCACTTGATAAGGAGTTCGAGAAAGAGGGCCATCAGGGCCAACTGCAGCAGCATGCGTCCCACGGAGACCAGGATGTCGCGCAGGAGATTCAAGCGTAGGAGCCGGTCCAGTGCCATTGGCACCAGCACGAGCAGGAGCATCATCAGTACGCCGCTCCATGTAATTTCGGGTGTCATTCCGGAATAAGGATTTGGGAGAGTAACGGTGCGGCGGTACAATGGTTCATCCATGGCTTGATTCATAGATTTGATGTGACGGGAATTGGGGTGGGTTTTCTTTTGTTGGGGGTGTTTGGATGGAGGAATCTTGGATGGAAGAATCGAAGAAGCGAGGAAGCGAGGAAGCGCATGGCGGGGCTGAAGCCCAGGTTTTTCTTTGGCTTTTCGTTCCCGTCGGCTGAAGCCGACGGCAAAGTCGGCTAAAGCCAGCTGCAATGCAATGCAATGCAAAGCAAGGCAAGGTAAGGCCAGGCAATGATCGAAGAAGCGAGGAAGCGGATGGCGGGGCTGAAGCCCAGGTTTTTCTTTGGCTTTTCGTTCCCGTCGGCTGAAGCCGACGGCAAAGTCGGCTAAAGCCAGCTGCAAAGCAATGCAAAGCAAAGCAAGGCAAGGTAAGGCCAGGCAATGATCGAAGAAGCGAGGAAGCGGATGGCGGGGCTGAAGCCCAGGTTTTTCTTTGGCTTTTCGTTCCCGTCGGCTGAAGCCGACGGCAAAGCAAAGCAAAGCAAAGCAAGGCAAGGCAAGGCAAGGCAAGGCAAAGCAAGGCAAAGCAAAGCAAGGCAAGACAAGGCCAGGCCAGGCAAGACAAGGCAATGAGGAAGCTTTGGCAAACCGTGGGTGTTTCGTAGGAAGTCCCGTAGGGCGGATGGGGATCCGCGCTACGGGACTTTCAGAAGGCGGAATTGGCCCATTTCTATCCAATCGAGCCGATGGGATGCGACCAAGATGGTGGCATCGGCCCTTCCCCGGAAGTAGTCCACTACTTTGTGTACCAAGGTGGCATCCAATGAGGCCGTAGGCTCATCTAACAAGAAGATGCTCCGCTTAAGTAAGATGGCGAGTGCCAGTCCCAACCGCTGCTTTTCTCCGCCGGAAAGTTGATGGAAGTCGCGCTGCAGGATGCGTGTCTCCAGGCGGAAAAACGGGAGGAGGCTCTCCAATTCATCGCGCCAGCCGGTCAGATGGGCATTGGCGCGGAAGGCCATAAATCCGGCCAACAGGTCTTCGACCCGGCCCATGCCCCAGTCCACTAGCTGGGGGACGTAGGCCGTACGCCGACGCAGTTCTGCCACCGCGACCGGCGTGAGCCGGCGATCTTGATATAAAATTTCGCCGGCATCGGGTGTTTCAAATCCCAATATCAATCGCAGCAAGGTGGTCTTGCCCCCGCCCGATGGGGCACGAAAGGCGACATGGGCACCGGACTCGATCCGGAAGCTCAAATCGCGAAACAGGAGCTTGTCACCAAAATGCTTTTCGACGTCCCGGAATGTGATCAATGCCATAGGGACAAATGTACGTCATTTCGAGCGGGAAACGGAACAAAAGGCCTGCCTACCACAAATAAGGTATTTCCGCCTGTCACCGGGCAAAGCACTAAATCAGGCCTGTTCATTACCGGTTTTTTCCCTAAATTTGCGCTTGGGGCTCCCGTGAACATTAACAACAAAAACCGTGACCGTGGCTTTATTGAAACGCCTTTCTCTCCCTGCCCTTTTATTGCTATTTCTGACCTTTACGCTTGGGGCACAAACCGATGATTTTGCCGAATTGACCGGAACGGAAATGCGCCGTGCGGCGCCCGTACTCAAAGAGCATTTGCGCGCCTGGCGCTTGTACCGGATACCAACCCAAGACCTCCTGGAGGAGGCGTGGCGGGACGCGTCGCCGGAAATCTATGTGCGGCTGGGCGGGCTGGAACCTGTCCTGCTGAAGCTGCGTCGGAGCCACTTGTTTGATACGCGGTACCGCGTACAAACTACGGGACCGGCGCCATCCTCGCACACGCGGCCCATTGCCTTGCAAAACCGTGTGGATGAGTCCCCGTCTGCGCTCACACTTAATGTGGATTTCATCTACGGCTTCTGGACGGCTCCGGACGGAGGGCGTTGGTATATCGAGCCTTACCGGTATTTTGACCGGACGGCCACGGCCCGCGATTGGTATGTCGTATATCGCGAGCAGGATGTCATCCCTGGGAACGGCACTTGCGGTGTGACGGAGATGCGGCGCCTGGGGCAAAAGATAGCAAAGAGCCGTGATACGCAAGCACCTATGCAGAGTTGCTATCAGGTAGATATAGCGATTGCGTCGGACTATTCGATGTATCAGAAGTACGGCACGGTCACCGATGTAGAAAATCACAACGCCGGCATCACGAACAACGCCCAGAGCAACTATGTCGGGGAATTTAACTGGGATCTCATCTTCAACATACTGGTCCAGTACGTCGTCAATACACCCGGCGGTGATCCGTGGACGTCATCCACCGATGCGTATTTGCTGTTGCAGGAGTTTGCCGACTGGGGCAATCAGAACGGCTTTGGCACCACCGATTATGACATAGGGGAATTGTGGAGCGATCGCGATTTTGACGGTTCGACCATTGGTTTGGCCTATATAGGCGCCGTCTGCGGGACGTGGAGGTATCATGTACTGCAAGATTTCAATGGGACGGCGGAGGAGAAGCGCGTGTTGGTAGCCCATGAGACTGGGCACAACTTCAACGCCAATCATGATCCGGACGGTAGCCCATACATCATGGCGCCGACCGTATCCGAGTCCACTCAATGGTCCACCTCGTCCAAGAACGATATCAACGGCTTTACGCAGGGCATTATCGGGGGATGTCTGCCCTTGATCAGTTGTCCGGGGGCGGGGCCTCCCATTGCCAACTTTTCGGGGACGCCGACTACGCTGTGTCAGGGCGGCACGGTACAGTTTACGGATTTGAGTACCAACAATCCGCAGACCTGGCAATGGTCTTTCCCGGGCGGGACGCCGAGCAGTTATAATGGTCAGACGCCGCCGCCTATCCAGTACAATACCCCGGGCACCTACGACGTCAGCTTGACGGTGACGAATCTCGACGGTTCGAATACGGGCACTATTACCGACTATATTACGGTAGAGACGATGCCGAATCCATCCTTTTCCATCAATCCGTTGGGGGGGCTCACAATTCAATTCGTCAATACGACCAATCCGCCGGCGTCGAGTTATTCATGGGACTTTGGCGATCCGGCCAGTGGCGCCAACAATACTTCGACGGAAGTATCTCCAACGCACACTTTTTCGTCGGATGGGAGCTATGTCGTGGTGTTGACCGCCACCAATTCGTGCGGGTCGGCGTCTTATCCGCATGTGTTAAGTGTCAACACGCCGGCCACGGCGGAGTTTACGGCCAATCCTACGTCAGGATGTACGCCTTTGACGGTGCAGTTTACGGATCAGTCCTCGTCGAATGCGACCCAATGGACGTGGACCTTTCCGGGAGGGACGCCGAGTAGTTCGACCGAGCAGAATCCGGTAGTCGTATATAACAATCCGGGCAGCTATGATGTCACTTTGGTGGCCGCCAGTCCCGGGGGAGCCGACACCATGACCAAGACAAATTATATCAATGTACAGGAGACGCCGACGCCAGGTTTTACCTACACGATTTCTGGCAATACGGTCAACTTCACCAATACGACTTCGCCGCTGAATGGCAACACGTATCAGTGGGATTTTGGCGACAACACGAGCTCCACGGAGGTCAGTCCGTCACATACATATGCCACGGCGGCCACCTACACGGTAGTCCTGACGGTGACTAGTCCCAGTTGTGGGACGGTGACCACGACGCAGACGATCAATCTGGCGCAGCCGCCCGTAGCGGATTTTGTGGCGAGTCCTGTCAATGGTTGTGCGCCATTGAGTGTCGGCTTTGCCGACTTGTCCACCAATTCGCCCACTTCGTGGCAATGGTCTTTCCCGGGCGGCACGCCCAACTCATTTACGGGTCAGATGCCGCCGACAATCGTGTACAACAGTCCGGGCACGTATGACGTGACCCTGACGGTCTCCAACGGTGCCGGCTCTGACACCGAGACGAAGACGGGCTATATTCAGGTGGAGGGCCCGCCGGCTGCCGGATTCAACTACTCCGTCTCCGGCAATACGGTCAATTTCACGGATGCTTCGACCGGGGCCACCACATACAGCTGGAACTTTGGGGATCCGGCCTCCGGAGCCGACAATACTTCCTCCTCCCCCAACCCGAGCCACGTATATAATACCGATGGCACTTATACGGTCACGCAAACCGTATCCAACAACTGCGGGAGCCAGACCACGACTCAGGTAGTCAACATCACGGCCAACACGCCGACGGTAGCTATCAATAGTTTTACGAACCCGATTTGCCAAGGCGGTTCGGTCAGCTACCAAGCCACGGTATCTGCCAATACCCAAAGCGTCCAGTGGACCTTTGAAGGGGGGGTACCCGGCACGTCCACGGACTTGAATCCCACGGTACAGTACAACACCCCGGGCACTTACAACGTCTCTGTCACGGCCTATAACGGCAACAATCAGGCGACGGCAACGGCCACCATTACGGTACTGCCCAATGCCACGGCTGACTTTGCGTCCAATGTATCCGGGCTGGACGTCTCCTTTACCAATACATCCACCAACGGGGATAGCTACCTGTGGGATTTCGGTGACAACAGCACGTCCACCGAGTTTGAGCCGACGCACACGTACGTTGCCGACGGCACGTACAATGTCTGCCTGACTGTCACCAACAGTTGTGACACCGTCACGACCTGCCACAGTGTGACCATCAGCGGCAATGGCCCGACC
>JALVEF010000026.1 GCA_027031185.1 Saprospiraceae bacterium | reverse complement strand
GGTGGCGGCGCGGCGGGGTTGGCGGGGGAGGCCTGAATCTAACGACAGTGCCACTGATAGCGTAAAGGCGATGGCTATGCCGATGCTAAACCGGATGTGATGGCGCGGGACGGGTATGTATTGGCCTGTTTTTAATTTCGCCTGGATCGTCTCGAAGTGCATGGCATAATTGACCAATACACCCACCGCTACCACTACGGCGGCTCCAATGAAGATCCCGGCCACGGCTTTCAGCTCTTTTCTCGACAGTCGCGGCAACAGAAAAAAGGCGACCGGCAGGCCCAAAAATGGCAGGCGGATGCGCATGACGCGCAGCCAGCCGTTGGTATCCTCGGAATACAGGCCGGTCCACAGCACCGGCAAAAACAACAGGATGGGGGCCCAGTAGTCCGGCCGGCGCAAAAAGTGGCGAAGCTTTTGGCCCAATACCGGTACCGGGACGGGGCGCCCCGATGGCGCAAAATCCACCGCGGCCAGCAAGACAAGCCCAAACATCCCTACCGAGAGCAGAAAGGGGGAATAAAGCAATGATGTCACCGCCAGGATGAGCGAAAACAGGGTCAATCTTTTTCGCAAGGAGCGTGAGCTATTGTGCGTTGGGTCGTCCATAAGACCAGTTGCCTGAGCGTTGGTTGTAATATGTGCCGGCCGGCGGCAAAAAATAAGCGATTCAGGGGGCAAAAATATCAGCGAATCGCACACGTTTAAGCCTTGTTTTGTGGCTTTTCACCCCGGAAAGCGCTAAATTTGCGCCCGCTTCTTTGGTGGCCCCGGACGTGTTTCGGGGCACGTGCATCCAACAGATGTAGCACGAAAATATTATACCCAATGAAAAAGTTTATCATCTCATTGTGTTTGAGCCTCTTTTATGTGA
This sequence comes from Saprospiraceae bacterium, assembly GCA_027031185.1. Classification (GTDB taxonomy): domain Bacteria; phylum Bacteroidota; class Bacteroidia; order Chitinophagales; family Saprospiraceae; genus HyVt-613. The sequence goes on along the minus strand of JALVEF010000026.1, from coordinate 4,829 downwards.
TTCTGGCACAGGCTCAGCAGGACAGTCGCGTATTGATGACGGTCAACGGCATGCCGGTCACGGTTGAAGAGTTCAAATACATTTACGAAAAAAGCAACGGCAAGGATGCCGATTATTCGCGCAAGTCTCTGGAAGACTATTTGGAGTTGTACAAAAACTTCAAACTCAAGGTGGCTTTGGCGCGTGAAGTAAAACTGGATACCTCGCCGGCGTTGCTGAGTGAGCTAAACGGCTACCGGAAAAAACTCGCCAATGCCTACTTGATTGACAAAGAAGTAGCCGATAAGCTGGCGCGCGAAGCCTACGACCGCATGCATTATGACGTGCGTTTGAGCCATATATTCTTTTCTACGAAAAATCTGCGGAGCCCGGCAGACACGGCATTGGTGCTCAAACGGGCCCACGCTGTACTTGACCGCCTGAAGCGGGGCGAGTCCTTTGAAGAAATCGCCAAAATCCTTTCGGAAGACAAGAACAGCGCCAAAAAAGGAGGGGATATTGGTTACTTTACCGCCATCTTTCCTCCCGGTTTTTATCGCCTGGAGCAGGCGGCATATACCACACCGGTCGGTCAAATCGCCGGTCCGGTGCGTTCGGTGAGCGGCTATCACATTATCAAGGTCACGGACAAGCGCCCGGCCCGCGGGGAAATGGAGATTGCGCAGATCTTTTTCGCCAAAGACCCGGCCAAACCGGACAGTCTGGTGCGCCAGCGGGCCGAAGAGGCCTTGTTTTCCATCCGCAAGGCCAAGATGCCTTTTGAAGAGGCCGCCAAACAGTTTTCGGATGATAAGACCACTGGGGCCAAAGGTGGTTATGTAGGTTTTATCGGCATCAACCGCTTCGAAAAGGACTTTGAAGATGCGGTCTTTGCCCTGAAAAAAGACGGCGAGATATCCGGCATCGTCGAGTCCTCCGTGGGCTTCCACATCATCAAACGCCTCCGCAAAAAAGAACTCGGCCCTTATAAGAAGGAAAAGCGCGCCATCCTGGCTAAGCTCCGCAAAGACCCGCGCTATCAACTCGCCGTGGACGCTTTCATCGAAAAGACCAAGAAGGAGGCCAATTTTATGAGCAATGCCGCGGCCCTGCAAAAGTGGATCCGGTCGCTGCCCGATTCCACCTTCCTGACTCACAAATGGGAGTTGCCGAAGACCAAGGACCAGACAGTTTTGTTTACCATCGGTGGCCAAAAGCGCACCATCCGGGACATGGACGAGTACGCTCACCGCGCGACACGCAAGCGCCTGCGCTTCGGACGCAATACCAAAGTGGCCGATGCCGCCCGGCAACTCTACAACGATTTCGTCAAAGAACAGGTGATGGCCTATGCCGAGTCCAAACTGGAAGAGAAGTATCCGGAGTTTAAGGCCCTGATGCGTGAATATGAAGAGGGCATTTTACTCTTTGAAATTTCGCGGCGCGAGGTCTGGGACAAGGCCGCCCAGGACTCCGTCGGACTGGCCAAGTTTTACGAAACCATCAAAAACAGCGACCCGCAGTTCCAGTGGGAAGAGCGCGCCAAACTGGTCACCTATACCATCCCTAAAAGTCAGGAGGTCATTCTCAAAAAATTGCGGCGCTATGCCAAACGGAAGGCACCGGCCAAGGTGCTGAAAAAATTCAACAAGGGCAAACGCATCGTCTCCATGGAGCGCAAGACCGTTGAGAAGTCCAAAGCACCGGATGCCGTACGGAAACTGTGGCGCAAGCGTGCTATTACGCCCACGGTCTATGATCTGCAACGGAAGCCGCCGATCGCTTCCTTTACGGTCATCGAAGATCTGCTGCCGGCCGGACCCAAAAAACTGGACGAGGCGCGGGGCTATGCCATTGCCAAGTATCAGGACTACCTGGAAGAGCATTGGGTCAAGACGCTTCAGTCCAGGTACAAAGTCGAAATCAACAAGGAAGTATTTGAGTCGCTGGTCAAAAAACAGTAAGCATTTGTCACTATGCACCGGGCAGGGACTCTGGTGGGCCGTGCTTGTCCTCTCTTTGTCGGCAAGTGCGTGGGCCTGCGGCCACACCGCAGAGGATGCGGATGACAAGGAGCAAGTGCTGGCCCAGGTGTACAACAAGTCGCTGGTGCTGTCCGAAGTGCAGGGTTTGCTCAGTGATTTTGACTCCCCGCAGGACTCCATCAACCAATTGCGCACATTTGTGGAGCATTGGGTGGCTGAGGCCATCCTGATGCACGAAGCCGAGAAACACGTACGTCCGGATATGAATCTGGATCAACTTGTCCGGGATTATCGTTCTTCGCTCGTGCTGGACAACTATGAAAAGCAACTCATCCGGACGGAATTGGATACGGTCGTTACCGATGCGGACGTAAAATCTTATTTCGATGCACACCGCGAGCAGTTTTTGCTGCGTTCTGATATTGTGCGCTACACACTCATCAAACTGCCGCGTACGGTGACGGGATTGGATACATTTTTGAATTGGTGGAATCGTGACAGCCTGATTTGGACTCCGGTCATCAGCACCTATCTCAAGCAGAAAGACGCCTGGGTGCACCGGCAGACAGATAAATGGATGCCGGCAGACGGTATGCGGCAAATGCTGCCGGTGGCCGGCCGGCACCGGATTCGCCGCCCCGGCAAATACACAATGGAAAATAATGACTACCTTTATTTTCTGAATCTGCTGGCGTACTATCAAAAAGGCCAGCCTCCCCCGATTGATTATGTGCGCGACCAGGTGGAGAAGATTATCCTCCACAAGCGCAAGATCGAGCTTATCGAGCGCAAAAAGAAAATGCTTTACAATCGCGAAATAAACAGCGAAAACGTCAAAATATTCACCCACTGATGCAGCGACTCTTGCTTCTTTTGTTTGCCTGCTTTTTCTCTCTGACCGGCCTCCATGCCCAGTCCGCCCCCCCGGATGTAGTCGTCGAACAGGTCGTGGCCGTGCTGGGCAACGAGATCGTCCTGATGTCCGACCTGGAAAAACAACTCGCCTATATCAAACAGCAACAACAAGGGCAGCTCCCGCCCGATGCCCGGTGCCAGGTGCTCAATTCCATCCTGATGGAAAAGCTGCTGATCCACCAGGCAAAGTTGGACTCTATCGAAGTGAGCGATGAAGAAGTGCGCGCCCAGTTGGACGCGCGTATTGAGCGGATTTTGGGCATGATGGGCAACGACCAGTCTCAGTTTGTCGCTTATTACGGACAGACCCCGGCGGAGATGAAGGACTTTATGTACGATGACATGAAATCCCAAATCCTGGCGGAGCGTATGCGTCAGAAGATCCTGGAGAATGCCACCATCACGCCCTCGGAAGTGATTGACTTCTTTAACCAAATCCCCAAGGATTCCATCCCCTATTTCAATGCCGAAGTGGAGTATTCCGAGCTGGTCTATAAGCCACAGGTGAGCCAGGAAGCCAAGGATGCCGCTTACCTGAAGATCAGCAACATCCGCAAGCAACTCACGGAGCAAAAGGCCGACTTCGAAGCATTGGCCAAAAAGTATTCCGACGACCCCGGTTCGGCTGCGCACGGGGGCGATTTGGGCTGGCAGAAGCGCGGCACTTTTGTCCCTGAATTTGAAGCCGTCGCTTACAATTTGGAGGAGAATGAAATATCGCCTGTCGTAGAGACCCAATTCGGCTATCATATTCTCCAGCTGATCGGCCGCCGCGGCAATTTGATACGGGTTCGTCATATCCTGGTCAAGCCGGTCTTCTCCGAAGACGATTATGCGCGGGCGCGGCATTTCCTGGACTCCTTGCGCCAGCAGATCGTCGCCGGTAAGATTACCTTCGAAGAAGCCGTCAAAAAGTACGGAGACAAGGACCAGCCCAGCTATGCCAATGGCGGGCGCGTGACCAACCCGTACACCGGCAGCACCCGGTTTGAAGTGGCTGACTTGGATTTTAACATCTATTTCGCCCTCGACTCACTTCAGCCGGGACAGATATCCCCACCGGTAGAATTTCTTTCCGATGCCGGCGAAAAATATTACCGCCTGTTGCAGCTCAATGCACGTACCCAGCCACACCGCGCCTCGTTGGAAACGGACTATGCCCGCATCCAGCAGGCCGCGCTCAATGCCAAAAAGAGTAAGACCATTGCCGAATGGGTGGAGGCCAAAAAGCCTACCGTCTTTGTGCACATTAAACCGGAATATCTGCAGCAGTGTCCCATCCTCCGGACCTGGACAGAGCCTCCAACTGACAACCAATAACCAAACCATTATGCGATACCTGCTTTTCCCGTTTTTGGCTTTCGTCATCGCTGCCATGCCACTCCACGCGCAACACCTGCCGAAACACAAGCCGGCCTACCGCATTTTTAAAGGCAATGGCAAAAAGACTTCTTATCGCAAAATGGTCAGACAACTGGGCCGGGCCGATGTCGTATTTTTCGGCGAATTGCACAATAATCCCATTGCGCACTGGATGGAGTTGGCCTTGGTAAAGGACTTGCGAACGATCAAGCCCGTCATCATCGGCACCGAAATGGTTGAGCGAGACCAGCAGGAAGTTCTCGAACGCTATCTTTCCGGTGACATTGATGCCAAAGCCCTGGATACACTGGCCAAGTGGCCTGTCAATTTTAAGACAGACTACAAGCCGCTCATTGACTACGCCAAAGCGCATAAGCTGAAATACATCGGGACCAATATTCCCCGCCGCTTTGCCCATCGCGTCTTCCGCGGTGGTTTTGAAGTGCTCGACAGCCTGTCGGTAAAGGAAAAATCCTGGGTAGCTCCCCTACCGGTGGACTATGACCCCGACTTGCCCTCCTACAAGGCCATGTTGGAAATGATGGGCAGCCACAGTGGCGCCAACCTACCCAAGGCACAGGCCATAAA
>JALVEF010000025.1 GCA_027031185.1 Saprospiraceae bacterium | reverse complement strand
ATTCTTCTTTGCGACGGGTAAGTGAATTATATACTTTCAGGGCCATAGCCGGTTGGTTTCATTTGCTTCTCGGGCAAAGGTAATGCCAAGCGGGGATATTGTGGGGGGGGCAACTGTTTAAATCCCCGCCGTTTTCGAAACGATAAAACCTCTAAGCTTTCCAAAACCTTATAAGTTTGGTAACCGATAAATTCTTATTTTTGGGCAAACGAAGACTGTGTCGGGGGAGACTGAACTTCTCTGGTCCTGCCGGTACAAAAAGAATCCCGCCATGAAAACCATACTCACCGCACTTGCCTTGGTTGCCCTCGTCGCTTCTATGCCCGCCCAGGTCATCATCAATGAATACTCGGTGTCCAATCTGGATGACTATCCGGATAGCTTCAACGGGTATGAAGACTGGATCGAACTGTACAATCCCGCAGATGTGGAAGCGGATATCAGCGGTTACCACTTGAGCGATGCGCCGGCCAAACCGGCTAAGTGGACCTTTCCGGCAGGGACGGTGGTCCCTGCCGGCGGCCATCTGGTGGTTTGGGCGTCCGGGCGCGACCTGGTGGATAATACCGAGATCCACACCAACTTCAAGCTGTCCCAGACCAAGAACCCGCCGGAGTCCATTGTCTTTAGCGCACCCGACGGCACCATCCTGGAAGAAATCCCGCTGGAAATCACGCAACTACACCACAGCCGCGGCCGCATTACCGATGGCAACAGCCAATGGGGGATCTTCGTCGAACCGACGCCCGGCGCCGCCAATACCACTGCCTGGTACACGCGCTATGCACAGGCGCCCGAGGCAGATCCCGCCGCCGGATTTTATCCCGGAGCGGTGACAGTAGCCCTGACAACAACCGAACCCGGTGCGACGATATATTATACGCTGGACGGGCATGAGCCGGATTTGTCCTCGCCCGTCTATTCCAACCCCATTACTCTCCACCACACGCGCCTCTTAAAGGCGCGTACACTTTCTCCCGATCCAAAAGTCCTGCCGAGCTTTGTCACGTTCAATACGTATTTCATCAATGAGTCGCATGACCTGCGTGTGGTCTCGGTAGGCTCCGATGATATTGAAGAATTGCTCGGGGGAAATAAAGACGTCATCCCAACCGGCTCGTTTGAATTTTTTGACGAACAGGGAAACCGCAAAGGGCGCGGTTACGGGGATTTCAACAGCCACGGCCAGGACTCCTGGGTGCATCCGCAGCGGAGCATTGACTTCGTCCTGCGCGATGAAATGGGCTATGCGTCCAAGCTCCATTACAAGTTGTACAAACACTCCGATCGCGAGGCCTTCCAGCGCATCATACTCCGCGCGGCCGGTGACGACAACTACCCGGGTATTGATTCCAGCACACATCTACGCGATATTTACGTGCAGACGCTGGCCGACCAGGGCAAGCTGCATCTTGATATGCGCCGCGGCGCGCGCTGTGTCTTGTATGTCAATGGAAATTACCGGGGTATCTATGCCACCCGTGAGAAAGTGGACGATCCGGATTATACCAAATACTATTACAAGCAGTCCAAGTACGATCTGGACTTCATCATGGTGTGGGGTGACACGTGGGTGGAGTACGGCAATGACCAGACGATGAGCACATGGCAGCAACTGTATCAGTTTATCGTCTCCCATGATATGAGTATTGACTCCAACTACCAAAAGGTCACGGAGGCCTTGGATGTGACCAGCCTGGTGGACTACGTCCTGGTCAATTCGTTTGTCGTCTGTACCGACTGGCTCAATTGGAATGTCGGATGGTGGCGCGGGCGCCATCCCGATGGGACGCACCGCCGGTGGGGCTATATCCTGTGGGATGAAGATGCTACCTTCAATCACTACATCAACTACACCAATGTGCCCAGTAAGGCGCCGGATGCACCGCCCTGCTATCCGGAGGGCCTGGACAATTCTTTTTCTGACCCCGAACACCACATCACCATCCTGAAAAAGCTGCGCGACAATCCGGAATTTGACCAATACTATATCTCGCGCTATATGGATCTGGCCAATTCGACCTTTTCCTGTGACAATATGCTCGCCCTCCTGGACAGCATGTCCGCCGAAATAGACAGTGAGATGCCGCGCCACGTGGCGCGTTGGGGGGGCAGTTACAATCAATGGAAGGCCAACGTGCAGAAGCTCCGCAACTTCATCGCGGCCCGCTGTGTCGCCATAAGTCCGGGACTGAATGACTGCTACGACCTGACGGGACCCTATCCCGTCGTGTTGGATGTCAGCCCCGCCGGCAGCGGCACGGTGACGGTCAACTCGCTGAATGTCTCGTCATTTCCCTGGACGGGAGACTACCACGGCGGGATAGACCTGCTGTTGAAGGCCCGGCCGGCAGCGCCTGGATTTGTCTTCGATCATTGGGCGCTGAAAAATCACACCGTGCTGCCGACGGACACCGAGGCGTCCGTCCGGCTCTCGTTGACGGAAGCGGACACCATCGTGGCGCATTTCAAAATGCCCGTGGTGCAGGACAGCCTCGTCATCAATGAGATCAACTACAACTCGGCGCCGGATTTCAACACCCGGGACTGGGTCGAGTTTTACAATCCGCACGACCACCCGTTGGATCTGACCGGCTGGGTATTCCGGGATGAAAAGGACACACATGAATTTGAGTTTCCCGCCGGTACGTCCATAGGCGCCCACGGCTTTTTGGTGTTGTGCCGCGACACCGCTGCTTTTGCGGCTTTGCAGCCCACGGTACAGCCGGTCATCGGCAACTTCGACTTCGGTCTCAGCAATGGCGGCGAACTCCTCCGCCTGTACGATGCCTCCGGTGCGCTGGTGGATACGGTCTTGTACGATGACAAGGCCCCGTGGCCGGTCGAGCCGGACGGCACCGGCCCGACGCTGGAGCTGATCAGCCCGGCGCTCGACAACGCCCTGGCATCGAGTTGGAAGGCCTGGTCCGGCCACGGTACGCCGGGCGCTCCCAACCATGGGATCTCGGCTGTCTCGCCCGTCCCGGCCGATCCGCTTCACTACACACTCCTCCCCAATCCGCTCACCGGGCGGGCGCACCTGCGCATCGAAGGTGCCGGCAAGCCCTTGCGGGGCTTTTTGGAAATCGTGGACCTGTTCGGGCGGCGCATTGCGCGCTATCCGGTTGCCGATGCCCGCCATATATTGCTGGACGGCAGCCGCCTGTCACCGGGGACGTACTTTTTCCGCTTTTCGGACGGCGAGGGCCACCGCGTCACCGGGCGCTTTGTCGTGGTGCACTGATCGGGCCAATGGCCCGCCCGCCAGCGCCCGTATGACATCGCCCGATGTCATACGGGCGCTGGCGTTTTTACGGTTGCCAGGCGATATCCACGACGACGGGATAGTGGTCGGAGAAAGGGACCGCCGGGATGCGGTGCTTCAGGATGATAAAGTCCGGCGGCGTCAGCACGTAGTCAATGCGCAGGTTGAGGCCGAGTCCCGGATAGGTGGTGCCCGTGCCGCTTCCGGCTTCGACGAAGCTGTCTTTTTTGTTTTCTGCCAGCAGGCGATACGAATAGGCCAGCGGCTGGTCGTTGAAGTCGCCGGCAAAGAAGACGGGATAGGGCGACTGCATGGCATGGAGTTTGACCTCGCGCGCCTGTTGCGCCCGCTGACGGGCCGTCATCCGGTACAGGGCCAGGATGCGCCGGAGCCGCCACCAAGTCTTTTTGCTGTTGAGGTCACTTTCGTCGGCGAGATGCTTGGTCTCGGTACTGATGGCATTGGACTGCAGAAAGACACTGTAAAAGCGCAGGCGCCGCCCCCGGACTTCGATGTCGGCCCAGGCATAGCCGTTGCCCGATTTGTAAAAGTTGGCGGCTCCGCTCGCCAGGATCGGATACCGGCTGATGATGGTAGTACTCGGGATGAACTTGTCATTGCGGACGATGTGACCGTAGCCCAGTCGCGCGCGAATGTACCGTGCAATCTTCGGATTGGTCTCCTGGAGAAAGAGAATATCTGGATGCTCGCGGCGGATGAACTGGCGGAAGTCGTCCTCGGTATTGTCCCGGAACATCTCCTGCAAGCTGTGCGTGTTGTACGTCAACAGGCGGATAACGGGTTGATTGTTTGCAGGCCTTCGGCCCGCGTGGTGGCGGATGATGCGGCCTGGGGAGAACCAGCCGAGGACCAGAATGATCAGCGGAAAAAGAATCGTCCACCGTCGCGTCGTTTTGCCTGTCAGTATCCGGACAAGCCAGTAGGCCGCTGCGATGGCATTGAGCAGGTATATCCAGGGAAAGAACAGCGCAAAAAAGGCATAAAGCCAATTGGTCTGCGGGTTGATAAAAGGAGCGAGCAGGGCCGCCGCGCCCGCGGCGGCGATCAGGAGCGTGATGATTACATCACCGAGGCGGATGACTTTGGGCGCCGCCGTGCTCAACGCTTGCTGGCTTCAATAAGAAAATCCTTCTCCTCCTGGGAGAGACTCTCATAGCCGGATTCCCGGATTTTGTCCAGGATGGCGTCCAGGTGTGCCTGGAAGGTGGCGGCGTCCATTTCCTCTACTTTGACCGGAGTTTTGCGCTTGGTCTTTTTCGGGTTGGCCGTCTTTACGTCAATGGACTGGGTGATCTCCTTTTCCAGCCGTCCATCGCGATATTGACGGATGCGGATATCCGGCTCACGCGGATGCGATGCAAACAGGCCCGTGATATTGCGCACTGTCCGGTTGAAGGTAGAGCCGATGTCCTGTCCGTTGCGGATGGAGTGGATGTAGAGCAAGCCAAACAGGAAGCCGCCTATATAGGCGAAAAACTCCCCCTTGTTTATCTGGCTCCCCAGATACAGCACGTTTATCAGGACGAGCACAGCGGTGATATACTTGATGCGGACATTGCCCAGTAAGGGAAGCCGGATTTCGTAGTCTGGTGCGAGCATAGTCGCCGCGGCCACCATTGCCGCCACACCGCCGGATGCGCCCAGCGCATAGATGATCCGGTGGGGGCCGTAAGGTAGTAGGGAGGTGAAAATGGCAAACAAAAAGCCGGAGACGATGCCGCCCAGGATGTATATGGGCAATATGTGCCGGGATCCTATCAAATCGTCCGGGATACGACCGTAGGCATACAATACCACCATATTAAACAGCAACTGAAAGGCCCCGAGGTGCAGAAAGTTGGCCGTGATGAATACCCACGGGTGAAACAGAAGATGCTTCCAACTCGAAGAGAGCGAAAAGAAATGCACCGTGCTTTGGTACCAGACCTCCCCCCCGAATCCCCGCAACACGATCCGCAGCAGGAAAAACAGGACGAAGACTCCGACATTGATATAGACTATCCTTGTCAATGGGCCGCCGAAGCGATAGTTCCTGACGATATCATCTTTGATAGAGCCAAACATAGGACGAAAATAGGGGTTTTGGACTTACAATGTCAAGAGACTTTGTTGCACAAAAACAGCGGGTACCTAAACAGTTACATCTATACAAGGATTCGGGGCTTTTGCCCGGAAACTGTGCCGGCGGCCGGGGGATAAAGCCCCGCTTTTTTGCCTTTTTGCCCTTTTTGCCTTTTTTCCCTTTTTTCCCCGTCGGCTAAAGCCGACGGCAAAGCAAAGCAATGCAAAGCAATGCAATGCAAAGCAAAGCAAGGCAAGCGCTGCTTTTTGCCTGTTTACACAACAACGTCATGTCAAAAAGCAACTTTACCTTTCTACAACGGAATCTCTTCCCGTTTAGTTTGGCTTATGGCAAATGATTATG
>JALVEF010000024.1 GCA_027031185.1 Saprospiraceae bacterium | reverse complement strand
AGCCTCCGGAGCCGGCCTCTGCCTTCAAGACGGCGCCTGCTTTCTTTTCTGCCGGGCTGGTGACGATATTCATGGTACCGCCGATGGAAGGAGTGGCCAGGTTGACCGCACTCAGGCCCCGCTGCAGCTGCACGGACGAAGTCGCATCACCGATGCCGTCCCAGTTGGACCAATATACCCAGCCGTTTTCCATATCATTTACGGGCACACCATTGATCATGATGGCCACATTGCGCTGGTCAAATCCCCGCACATTGATCCGGGAATCACCGGAGCCACCGCCCTGCTCCGTGGCATAAACGGAAGGCGTGCGGTTCATCATCATCGGGATGTCTCGCGACCCCAGCGTCGCTTCGATTTCTGCCTTGTCCACCGTCGCCACGGCCACCGGTGTACGGCGCTCTACCACATAGTCGGCTACCACTTGGACCTCTGACAGGGCATACTGGTCTTCTTGCATGGTAATGTCGCCGAGATTGGTGATTCCCGTGGTGACATTTACCTCTTTGGTCATTGTCGCATAGCCCAAATAGGACATCGTCAGCTTGTACGCACCACGCTGTAAGTTGCCAAAGGCAAATTTCCCATCCACATCCGTGACCGTACCGGTACTCGTCGGACCGTCCAACTGGACAGTCGCCCCGATCAGGGGCTCTCCGGAAGCGTCAATGAGTCTCCCTGTGATGCTCGCCTGGCTAAAGCCCAAGAAAGCCAGACACACCACAAATAGTGAAGTGAAAGCTAATTTCATCGCTTGAAGTTTTGCTAGTGAAAAATCCTTCTGCAAAAGTAGCAAAATCAAATTGACCTTTTTTCTAACTTTTCCTTTTTTTTTCGGCACAGCCGAAACCGTTCAATTACCATCCATTGACTATCAAGCGTTTAGCTATATCAATAGAAATTTCCCCCGCTTTTTTGGCGTTTCCCATTATACCGGACTTTCAGACTAAGCACCGTATCTTTGGACAAAATAAGCCTATGACCCGCCGTTTGCGCATCTTCGCCCTGCTGGCCGGCCTCCTGCTGGGGCAGGCCTGTGCCTATACCGTCAAAATCAAGGACGGTCCCACTGCCTATCAGCAAAAACAGTACGCACGTGCCATCCAACTGCTGACCAAAAAGTACCATAAGACCGGTTCACCGGCCGAAAAAGGCAAAATTGCCTTTATGATCGGCGAATCCTACCGGCTCACCGGCCGCGCGGACCAGGCGGTGGATTGGTACGCCAAGGCCTATGCCAAATCCTACGGCCCTGACGCGCTCAAAGCGCAGGCCCTGGCGCTCAAACAAAAGGGCGACTACGAGATGGCTATCCTCGCCTTCCAGGAACTGGGGCGCGAGATCGGTTCGCCTTATGAGTATCGCCGCGAAATCAATGCCTGCCAAAACGCCATCGACTGGACCAAAACGGCAGACCGCCAAGCCGTCACCATCTCCACGCCCCCGGAATTCAACTCTGACCAAACCAACGAGTACGCACTTACCCCATACCGGGACGGCCAATTTGTATTTGTATCCGACAGAAGCCGGGCCGTCTCCGGAAAGAAAAATCCCATATACCCCTGGACAGGGCGACCGTTTACGGACCTTTTCCGCTTTGACGGCAGGACTGTTCGCCCTTTTGACCCAAAAATAAACTCACCCCACAACGAAGGCCCGCTGTGTTTTAACCAAGACTTCACGGAAGTTTATTTTACCCGTTGCGATCTGAAAGGTCCTGACGGCATTCACTGCCGGATCCTGCGGGCCCGGTGGGACGGCACGAGCTGGACCGGCCCCGTCCCCCTGGAGTTTCAGACGGATTCCACTGCCAACTATATGCACCCGTGCTTGTCTCCGGATGACAACCTCCTCTACTTTGCGGCCAATTTGCCGGACGGATGGGGGGGCTACGATCTCTACCTGTCCGAGCGTACACGTACCGGCTGGAGCACGCCCCATCTCCTGAGCCGGATCATCAACACGCCCGGCAATGAAGTATTCCCCACCATATCCGGCGATACGCTCTATTTTTCGTCCGACTATCTCGGCGGCATGGGCGGTCTGGACATCTTTAAAACGGTACGTACCGGCTTCAACCAATGGACCCCGCCCGTCAATATGAAGGCCCCCGTCAACTCACCCAAAGACGACTTTTGCTTCCTTCCCACCGCCTTCGGCAACGGCAAGGACTTCGTCAAACGCGGCTTTCTCTCCTCCAACCGCAACGGCAGCGATGATATCCTGGCTTTCATTGAGAAGAAAAAAATTCAGCCGCCTGCCCCCGCGCCACCGCCCACCACTTACAAAAACTTTCTCACCATCACCACGCTGGAGAAAATATTCGCCACGCCCGATGATCCCAACTCCAAAATCCTGGGCCGCAAACCGCTCCCCGGCGTTGAACTGACCATTCGGGATGACTCGCTCACTCGCACCATTCAGACCAATGAGAACGGCGAATATATGTTTGAGCTACCCGAAAACAGAGACTTTACCATCACCGGCAAAAAGGACGGCTACTTGGCAGCCAGTGTCACGTATTCGTCCAAAGGCTTTGGCCGGGACCCTGCGCATCCTGTTCAGCACTTTGACCTGGAGCTCACGCTTGACAAAATATTCAAAAACAAGGAGATACGTATCCGCAACATCTACTATGATTTTGACAAGTGGGAGATCCGTGCGGACGCCAAACCCGAGCTGGACAAACTGGTCCGTCTCCTCCAGCGCAATCCCGACATAAAAATTGAACTGGCCGCCCATACGGACTGCCGCGGCAGCGAAAAGTACAATCGAGAGCTGTCTCAAAAACGGGCCGAGAGTGTCGTCAAATATTTGATCTCCAAGGGCATTGACGCTACCAGACTTGTCGCCCGGGGCTATGGCGAATCAAGCCCTGCTGTGCCCTGCCCGTGCAGCAAATGCACCGAAGAGCAGCACCAAATCAACCGCCGCACCACGTTTAAGATTTTGTGAGTGACTCTGTTGTAGGGACACAAAAAAAGTGGCCACAACGGACCACTCAATGAATTAGCTTACTGGTCATGTGTGAGGCGACGAGCGGACTCGAACCGCTGTACCAGCTTTTGCAGAGCCGTGCCTAGCCACTCGGCCACGTCGCCAATGAGCGCACAAAGTTACGGAGTATTTACATCTCCCACAAGGAAAATGTTGCATCAAAGGGCAAAACTCTCGCCGCAACTGCAGGTGCGGGCGGCATTGGGATTGTCAAAATAGAAACCCTTGCCGTTTAGTCCGCCGGAGTAGTCCAGCGTCGTATCAAACAGGTACAAAAAACTCTTGGCGTCCGTGACGATCTTGACACCTTTGTCTTCAAAGACTTCGTCCCCTTCCTGATGTTCGTTGTCGAAGTCCATCTTATAGCTCAAGCCGGAACAACCGCCACTGATGACACTGACACGAAGGAAGTAATCGTCCGACAGGCCGGCCTCTTTGCGGAGTTGCTCGAGCTTCTCTTTGGCAATGTCGGATATGTGGATCATGACTTATCGCTGTTTTTGGCTTTGTAGTCGGCGATGGCACTCTTGATGGCATCCTCGGCCAATACCGAACAGTGGATCTTGACCGGGGGCAAGGCCAGCTCCTCCACAATGTCCATGTTGTCTATTTCCAACGCTTCGTCAATGGTCTTCCCTTTGAGCCACTCGGTGGCCAGCGATGACGAGGCGATGGCCGATCCGCAGCCAAAGGTCTTGAATTTGGCATCCTCGATGATACCCGTCTCCTCATTGACCTGGATCTGCAGGCGCATCACATCCCCACACTCGGGTGCACCCACCAGGCCGGTCCCCACATTCTTGGCATTTTTATCCAAAGTGCCTACGTTTCTGGGGTTCTCAAAGTGATCTATCAGTTTCTTTGAATAAGCCATAACGCGGTGTTTTAGACTGTTCGCAGCACGAAATTAGCGCATTCCGTTATTTAAAACAAGTCTAAATAAAAAAAGTTTTCCTCCTGCCATACGGTGAGGCCGCCGCTATGGCAGGAGGAAAACAATCCCTATTGCCTTTTCGTTTATTGGGCCGGGGCAAGATACCGCAATGGGAACAAAGAAAAAACGAAATCTGGTCCTGCGCACCTTTGCTATACTGGCCATATACACCGGCTTGTTCTATTTTGGCGGCGCATCCGGGCACAAACTGCTGGTACCCGTGACGCTGTTTGTCACCTTCCTGCACGAATTCGGCCACGCCGCCGCGACCATATTGACCGGCGGGCATGTGACGGCCATCCAAATCAATCCGGACGGGAGTGGATTCACCCAATCGGCCGGTGGCAGCGGTGGTATCATTTTGATGGGCGGCTATATCGGCAGTGCCATATTCGGCAATCTGCTGTTTTACGTCGGTGCCCGTGTCCGGCACCTGGCGCCCTTGTTGCTACGGCTCATCGGTATTTTGATGGTCATCTCGGCCTTTTTCTGGTTTCACTCAATGACCAGCACGGTCATCCTGCTACTCTTTGCCGCGGGCATATACGCTATTACCCGGTTTACCAACTGGGAGGACGAGACGCTGATGTTTTTCGGCCTCGCGTCCGTGCTGTACATCATTCAGGACTTTAACGTAGGACCCAGCTCCGACCTTCACAAGTATGCCGCCATCATTGGCCTTTTTCCGGCCAAGGTGTGGATGTACATTTGGCTCATCATCGTCATCCTTCTGACTGCCGGCACCTTAAAACTGGTGCTGACCGCAGACCCGAAATAGGGAAAGATTGCGCACCCGAATGGTGAGCCGTTCGTACCGACAGGCGCGCCGGATTTACGATATTACGTGACGGGAAAGAATGGTCATCCGGGAGGTCGCTTTACCGGCCGGGCGGCCAAAAAAAGCACCGGGCGGGGCTTTTTTTTGGCCGCCCGTTTGGCGTACCTACCGCACACATCCGGACCACGCCATTGACAAAATTTTGCCGTACTTTGGCACCAAAATCCCGCAAGATGAAAAGAGTCCTGGCCAATGACGGCATCCACCCCACCGGCAAACAGCTATTGGAAGCCGCCGGATTTGAAGTCATCACTGAAAAAGTGCCGCAAGAAAAACTGCCCCTTGTCATCAATGACTACGATGCCATTATCGTGCGCAGTGCCACCAAAATACGCAAAGACCTGATAGATCAAATGCAACGCATCCGGCTCATCTGTCGCGCCGGCGTCGGCTTGGACAACATAGACGTGGACTATGCGCAAAGCCGTGGGATCGAAGTCCGCAATACGCCCGGAGCCTCCTCTCAATCCGTGGCCGAGCTCGTCATGGGACACCTGCTGACCATCGCACGCTTTATGCACCGGTCCAACCGGGAAATGGCGCATGGCGATATGAAACAGCTGAAAAAAAGCTACTCCAAAGGCAAACAACTCGCGGGAAGCACAATGGGCATTATCGGACTGGGACGCATCGGAGCCGCTGTCGCGCGGATGGCCTACGGGATGGGCATGGAAGTATTGGCCGCTGACCCGTATGTAAAAGAACGGGAGTTGTCACTCTTTGGCCCGCAAGGGACAAAACTCAATCTCATCACTATCCCTATGGAAGACGTCTTGCGCCGCTGTGATGCCCTTACCCTGCACGTCCCGGCATCAGATCATCCGCTCATCGGCGCGGACGAACTCGCCTTGATGAAGGATGATGCCATCTTGATCAATGCTGCCCGCGGTGGTGTCATTGATGAAAACGCACTTTTGCAAGCGTTGGACAACGGTAAATTGTTCGGTGTCGGCTTGGACGTTTTTGCCGGGGAGCCGACACCGGACCCACGCCTGCTCCGGCACCCT
>JALVEF010000023.1 GCA_027031185.1 Saprospiraceae bacterium | reverse complement strand
GGGTAGCTAAATAGTGCATTTTTTCACCGCGGATAATCCGCTTTTCGGAAATCCTTGTTTTCTTTACACGGACTTTACACGGAAAATCGCCACATGGAAAGGACTTACGCTATCGAATCTCTGGTCAAAGATACCTCCTTGTCGCCGCAGGAGCGGGATATAGCTGCCCGCGTGCGAGATGGTGCGCGCATCACCACCGATGATGCGCTCTTTTTGTATGCGCACGGCAGTCTGTCTTATCTCGGTGTGCTGGCCAACTATATCCGCGAGCAAAAAAACGGCAACAACACCTATTTCAACCGCAATTTTCACGTTGAGCCGACCAACGTATGTGTCTATTCTTGCGCCTTCTGTTCTTATTCCCGGCTGATCAAGCAACGCGCCGATGGCTGGGAACTGACGATGGACCAAATCATGGACATTATCAAGAAATACGACGACCAGCCGGTCACGGAAGTCCATTTTACCGGCGGGGTGCTGCCTCAGTACGATGTCGGCTTTTATGAGGAATTGTTCCGCAGGATCAAGGCCCATCGTCCCGAACTCCATATCAAAGCGCTGACACCGGTCGAATACCACTACATCTTCAAGAAAGCCAAACTCTCTTATCGCGAGGGTTTGGAGCGCATGCGGGCTGCCGGTGTGGACTCAATGCCCGGTGGCGGAGCCGAAATCTTTGATAAAGACATTCGCGACAAAATCGCCGGCGGCAAATGCTCAACGGAGCAGTGGCTCGAAATCCATGAAATCTGGCATGAGCTGGGCATGCGTTCTAATGCCACCATGCTGTACGGCCATATTGAGAATTATGCGCACCGCGTGGACCATCTCGACCGCCTGCGTCGCTTGCAGGACAAGACGGGCGGATTTATGACCTTTATTCCCCTGAAGTTTCGCAATAAAAACAATCAGATGTCACATGTACCGGAGGTCAGCCTCATCGAAGACCTGCGCAACTATGCCGTCTCCCGAATCTTTTTGGACAACTTTGACCATATTAAAGCCTATTGGCCCATGATTGGGCGGGATGTCGCCCAAATGTCCATGGCATTTGGTGTGGATGATATAGACGGTACCATTGATGACACGACCAAGATTTATTCCATGGCCGGTGCCGAAGAACAAAACCCCGCGATGACCACCCGTGAAATCGTCAATTTGATCCGGCTCGGCGGGCGTCGTCCCATTGAGCGGGATACGCTTTATCACGTCATCAAGGACTATACCGATGAGGTCTTCCCCGAAGATAACCAGTACCGCAACTACGAAATAAAGATCAAGCCATGAGCCGATTGCGTGTGACGGCCGTCAGCTATTTGAACACCAAGCCCTTTCTGTACGGCATCTTCAACAGCGGATTAGACCAGGAGATGGATTTGAGTCTGGATATTCCGTCCGTATGTGCTCAAAAATTACTGAGCGGTGAAGCGGATCTGGGATTGGTGCCGGTCGTGACGATTCCCGCAATGGACCGGCCCGTCGTCATCTCTGATTATTGCATCGGTGCCGATGGCCCGGTGCGCACAGTGGCCATTTTCAGCGAAGTACCGGTCAGCCGTATCAAGCGGCTCTTGCTGGATTTTCACTCGCGCACTTCCGTGGAGTTGGTCAAGTTGTTGCTCAGAGAATACTGGCAGGTATCTCCCCGGTTGATACCGGCACAGGAAGGATTTATAGAAGAGATTGGCGGAGACACGGCCGGCCTGGTCATCGGAGACCGCACCTTCGCACTGGATCAGAAGTTTCCGTTTAGCTACGATTTGGGTTTAGCCTGGAAGGATTGGACCGGTCTGCCATTTGTCTTTGCTGCCTGGGTGAGTCGCCGCCCCTTGCCGGATGACTTTGTCCGGCGCTTCAATGAGGCCCTGGCCCGCGGAATCGAACTGATCCCCCAATTGATCGCGCTGATGCCCAAACCGGTAATAGGCATGGGTCTGGAAGACTATTTCCGGCATCAGATCAGCTATGTATTGGACACAACAAAGAAAGAAGCCCTGGCGTTGTTTCTCGGCAAGATAGCTCCAATCAAAGAAGCACTTGTATTTCAATAAGGTATCAATAAGAGCATTTTAGCACAAAAACAGCGGGTACCTAAACAGTTACAATAAGAGGCCTATGCAGCGGCTGTGGTTTTGGCTGGTCTTGATGTGTGTGGTGCAAGTAGTTGTCGCACAGGATACCATTTGGCTGAAAAATCCATCCTTTGAGCACTACAAAAAGCACGGCGGCGTCTGCTACCCGGAAGACTGGCACGGCGCCTGTGCCGGTACCACGGCCGATGTGCTCCCCGGTCAATGGCAAGTGACGCAACCTGCCGCCCACGGCAAGACTTATTTGGGGTTGATTACGCGCGAGGATGGCTCCTTCGAAGCGGTATCGCAGCGACTGCCCGTCCCACTCTTGCCGGACTGTTGCTATCACTTCAAACTGTCGCTGGCGCACTGTGAGACGTATGCGCGGCACAATCTGCCTATCCGCCTGCGCGTATGGGGCGGCAACTCCAACGCTCGTGACCAGTTGCTCTGGGAGAGTGATTTGATAACCCATAAGGATTGGAAAGAATATGACGTGCGCTTTTTGACCAGGCGCCCGGTCCGTTATTTGATTTTTGAAGCCTACTATGCGCCCGGTGTATTCGTCAAGTACCGCGGCAACGTCCTGATTGATCACGTGGGCCCCATCATTCGCTGCCCAAGGGCGTGAAGATGGTGTAACGGTATAGCGGTATAAGCGGTGTGGCGGTCCCGCACTTACTTGCTTTGCTTGATTTTGGGTCTGGTCCTTCCACATAGGCTTTATGTATGATGAACGCCATTTGCTCCGCCCTAAGGGCAAGTAAGTGCGGGACGGTCCTACGGTGTAACGGTACGTTCGACGGTTCGACAAGCTCAACGGGCCGGCCCGCCGAATCGCAGTGACCACACCGCACCGCAATTCGTAAATCGCAATGGAATACGGCCATTCTCTTCCTTGACTTTCACAAGGAAACAAGCCACCTTTGCAGCTGTCTTTTCTTGGATTGTAACTGTTTAGGTGCTCCTGTTTTTAGCATAAAAACAGCGGGTACCTAAACAGTTACCTTGGATTTAAGCAGAAAATTACCCGCGATGCAGTATCTCTATGCGCTTTTTCTCGCCGCGCTCACCATGCTATCTTGTGCCTCCAGGTCTCATGAAACACAAATCCCTGTACCGAAAACCGGAGAAGTTCAATATGACGATGCACAAATTGAAGTGCCGGCTGGCCAGGACAGCGTACACATGGTCTTTGACTTGAAAAACCAACCCGCTGGACAGACGAAGCTTGTGGGTATGTTTGAAGACCAATATTTCTTTGTGGACTCAGCGCAGATAGATGCCAATGGCCATTTTGAAATCAAACGCCAAAAGCTACTGCCGCGTGGCTTTTACTACTTCATTCTCCCCGGCCAAAAACATGCCTTGCACTTGCTTTTGGATCGCGACCAGCGTTTCTCCTTCTCGGCCGATGCACGTGCCATCAACGCCACCGCTCAGGTGGAGGGCTCTACTACCTTGGCACTATTTTATGACAATGCCGTTTTTCAGGAGAAGATCGAACAGGAGCTCCGCAAAGTAGCTCCAAAGCTCCAGAATCCACCGGACTCGCCCGAGTTTAAGCAGGCCAAGGCCCGCTATGATGAACTGATGCGGCAGCTTGATGCGCGTCTCCGGCAGTATGAAAAGAAGCATCCAAATAACTTCTTCGTCAAGTTCAAAATTGCAGGACAAAATCCCAAACTTACCTATCCGCTCAAGCCGGACGGCACACTCGACACGGCCCGGCAGGCTTACCTCTACCGGATACATTTTTGGGACGGCTTTGACTTCCGTGAAAAAGACTTGCTGCGCACTCCGGTCTATGTCAATAAAATGGAAAAGTTTTTTATGAGCCTGGTACCCTTCCAGCAAGATTCCATAATAAAATATACCGATATGCTGGTGGAGAAAGCCGGTGACAATTTTCCGTATTTCAGGGCCATCACCAACTGGGTCGCGCGCAAGTTTGAGCCCGGACATACCAAATTGATGGACGGCGAGGCCGTCTTCTCCCATATCGTCCTAAAATATTTTACCCCGGATAAGGCGACCTGGGCCAAGCCGGAAGAAATCGAAAAACTCCGCAAACGGGCATCTGAAATGACCCTGAGTCTTTTGCGCAAGCCGGCGCAAAACGTCATTGCCAAGGATTACACCGGACAGACCAAGGCTCTGCTGGATATTAAGTCTCCTTACATTGCGGTACTCATTTATAGTCCGGATTGCGAGCACTGCCAAAAAGAGATTCCCATTTTGGTTGGTATGTATTCACAGCTGAAAAAGCGCGGCTTGGAAGTGTTTTCTATCGCCACCAATACCAATGAAAAGGACTGGCGCGCTTTTCACAAAAAACTCGGTATCCCCTGGATTGACATATTTGACCCGACCAATGCCAGCTGGTATCCCAAATACTTTGTGGACATCACGCCCGAGATCTATCTCATAGACCGGGACCGCAAGATCGCGTATAAGAATCTCAAGGTAGATCAACTCAGCACTGTCCTGGACAGATTGGAAGCAAAAGAAGGTAAATAGTAACCTGTTTGGGTCCTCGCTGTTTTTGTGCCAAAATGCCCCCAGCGCCTTCCTGGCGGCGCGCTATCCGCGCCGCCAGGAAGGCGCTGGGGGACAGGATATGACCTCTTCCTTACCGGTCGTTGTGCGGCAGGCTTGCGGGCCGGAAAAGGCCCCGGATAGCATCGCAAATCTTTCTTACCTTTGCAGAATGAAAGAGCGCGTCGTCATTCTGGATTTTGGCTCCCAGGTTACACAATTGATTTCCAGGCGAATCCGCGAAGCAGGTGTGTACGCCGAGATTGTACCTTATTATCGCGCCCCCGACCTGACACCTGATATCAAAGCAGTGGTCTTGTCCGGTGGGCCGGCCTCGGTACGGGATGCTGATGCGCCGGCCATTGACCCGGCCCGATATCTAGGCAAGGTACCGGTGCTTGCGATTTGCTATGGTGCCCAACTCCTGGCGCGCGAGCTGGGCGGGGAAGTGGCCTATTCCGGTGCCCGCGAATACGGTCGTGCGCATCTGACGCAATGTGCCGATGATCCATTTTTCAAGGATATAGAGGAAGGCACGCAGGTATGGATGTCTCATTCGGACACCATCACGCGACTGCCTGCCGGTGCCGTTTGGCTGGCCGGTACGGAAGATATACGTCATGCCGCTTTCAAAATTGAAGACGGTCAACCGGCCTATGCCGTGCAGTTTCATCCCGAAGTGTATCATACCGTAGCCGGTGTCCGGTTTTTCCGAAACTTCTTGTATGAAATAGCCGGCTGTAAAGGGGACTGGTCTCCGGCGTCTTTTGTGGAGGAAACGGTCATCGGCTTGCGCAAAAAAATAGGTGACGAAGGCGTTCTGCTCGGTCTTTCCGGCGGGGTGGATTCATCGGTGGCGGCACTGCTATTGCATCGTGCCATCGGCGACAGGCTGCACTGCTTTTTTATTGACAACGGCCTGCTTCGCCAGGGCGAGTTTGAAGAAGTGCTCGCTTCGTATGAGGGGCTGGGACTCCGGGTCAAGGGTATCCGTGCGGCAGACCGGTTTTATGCCGCATTGGAAGGCCTATCGGATCCCGAACAAAAGCGCAAGACCATCGGGAGGGTGTTTGTGGATGTCTTTGTCGAGGAGGCCGGCAAGCTGGATGATATCCGGTGGCTGGCCCAAGGCACCATTTATCCCGACGTCATTGAGTCGGTCTCCGTCCATGGCCCT
>JALVEF010000022.1 GCA_027031185.1 Saprospiraceae bacterium | reverse complement strand
CTGTGACACCCCCCCGGACTACAATTTCGGCCTGGTTTGGTCCAACTGCAACTATGCCGGCGGCGCCCAAGACCCGTCCGGCGCGCTGGTAAATCCTATGGAAAACAACCAGATGTCTTACTTTTCCGGTTGTTATCCCTACATCTTTACAGAAGAGCAGAAAAACCTGATGTACGGCGATTATGCCAAGTCTTACCGCGACTACATCAAGTCCAGTTATATCCCCGACACCACCGAAATCACCCAAAAACCCACGCAAATCTCGCCAGCCAACAACGCTACCGGCGTGCCGAATGTGGGGGTGACATTGGATTGGGATGACGTGCCCAACGCGAGCCACTACATGGTGGCGCTGTCCACGTCCATCACCTTCGGAGGCAACAACCAGTACTTCATCACGGATCAGTCGCAGTTTACTTTGCCGACACTGGAAACAGACAAAAATTACTACTGGAAAGTGACAGCCTTCAACGACGGTTGGTCTTGTGTCACCGGCTTGATCTCTCCCAAGTGGAAGTTCCGCACGGCGCCGGTAGCCGTCTCTGATATCGAAGAAATCCGGGGGTGGGACATCACTCCCAATCCGTCCTATGGGCCGGTCAGGTTGGTGTTGGATATGGACCGGGCGGTCAAAATCAAAGTGGATTTGATCAGTACCGACGGCCGCCTGCTGCACAGTCAAGACTTGCCGGTACCTGCGGGCAGTCACTATTACACGCTGTCTTCCGATGGCTTGCCCAATGGTATCTACCTGGTTCGTTTGCGCTCAAACAAAGGTGTGGAGACCAAGCGCCTGGTTGTCAGCCATTAAGTCTTTACGCGTAACTGTTTAGGCACCCGCTGTTTTTGCGCTGAAATGGCCTTTTTACACCTATACAGTTACCTTTACGCTATTGAAAAAGTGCGCTTCGGCGCACTTTTTCTCCGTACCTTCGCGGCACAATCAAACGAACATGCAACGACTGATCTCCTTGCTGGCGCTCGGGCTTTGTGCGACGGTATTATCCGCGCAGATGACTGTCTCCGGCAACGTAACGAATGCGGCCACCGAAGCGCCTATCCCGGGCGTGATAGTCAAAGAAACGAGTAGCCAGGCTACCGTGGTGACCGATGCCGCCGGTCACTTTGAACTGACGCTGCCCGCCACAAAGAAGTTTATAGTTTTCGTCTTTTTCAAAGACGAGTGGGATGCATCTTTGGAGCGTTCTTTTGACCTGGACCCGCAGCATCCGGATCTGGGTACCATCGCTTTGGCCGTCTCCTCCACCTTGCAAGAAGGGGCTGCCATTACGCTCAACGAACTCAACGCTGCCGGTGCCGGCGAAGATGCCACGGAGACCGACGTGTACAGCCCGCTATCAGCGGGGCGGGATCTCTTTCTCAATGCCGTGCGCTTCGGTGTGGGCGGCCGGCGTTTTCGCATCCGGGGGATGGATAGCGAAAACCGCCTCGACTATCTCAACGGTATGCCCATCAACAAAATGCACGACGGCCGCACCGACTTTTATGACTTTGGCGGGCTTAATGACGTATTGCGCCGCCAGGAAAACAGCTTTGGGTTGGCGCCGGGCCATTTCTCATTCGGCGGCGCGCTGGGAAGTTGGCAAGTGGATACCCGTGCTTCCTCCCAACGCCGCCAAAAGCGCATCTCCTATGCCGTCTCCAATCGTTCTTACCGGCAGCGGGTCATGGCCGTATATGCCACCGGTATGATGGAAAACGGCCTGGCATTGGCCGTTTCCGCCTCCCGTCGTTGGGGTAAGCAGGGCTATATTCCCGGTACCTATTACGAAAACACCTCCTACTTCTTGTCCGTGGACAAAAAGTGGCGCAAGCACCACCTGTTTAACCTGACCATACTGGGCTCTCCGGGCATCCGCGGCCGAAGCGGCGTGACACTCGAAGAGCCCCGCCAAATCCTGCAAAACAACTACTACAATCCCAAGTGGGGCTATCAACAGGGCAAAGTCCGCAATGCCGAGGTGGACAACAATCACCAGCCCATTGTCATCCTGCGCTATGATTGGAATCCCGGTCCCAATACGCATTTGACGGCCAGCCTCGGTCGCCAATTCGGCCGCTCCGGCCGCACCCGGCTCAATTGGCAAAAAGCCAATGACCCGCGTCCCGACTATTATCGCAATCTGCCCTCGGCCTATACCGATTCGCTGCTCCGGGACAAGCTGACCGCCTATTACAAAGACCATCCCGAAGCGCTCCAAATTGACTGGGACCATCTCTACCAGGTCAATTACGGCAGTTATGCCACCATCCATGATGCCAATGGCATCAGCGCCAACTCCGTCACCGGCAAAATGGCCCGCTACTTCCTCGAAGAAAGCCGCATTGACAACAATGAGTGGAGCCTCAACACAACGCTCGAACATGCTTTTGCATCCTATTTGGCCGGTTATCTCGGCCTTACTTACCGCACCGCTGACATTCACTATTTCAAGACGGTGGATGACCTGCTCGGCGCCGACTTTGTCTATGATATCGACAAGTACAACATCAGCTACAGCCATTCGGACAGTTACCAGCCTGACCTAAACATACCCAACAAAGTGGCTGCCGAGGGCGACATCATCGGCTATGACTACGTAGCCAAACTGCAGAATGCCTCCGCCTGGACACAAATCAAGGCAGAGGGGCGCCGCCTGACCGGTTTTGTAGCGCTCTCCCTGGCTCAAAAGACCATGCAACGTGTGGGTAATATGCGCAACGGCCACTTTCCCGACAACTCTTACGGCCCGGGCGAAAAGAAAAGCTTCCTCAACTATGGCATCAAGTCCGGCCTTACCTTCAAAATCAACGGTCGCAACTATCTGTTTGCTAACGCCTACCAGGCAACGCGGGCCCCTTTCTTCCGCGATGCCTATCTCTCGCCCCGCACCCGTGAACAATTTGTCCCGGATCTGGCCAACGAAAAACTCCTGGCCGTTGAAGCCGGGTATTTGCTCAACGCCCCCGGCATCAAAGCCCGTCTTCGCGCTTACTACTATACCCGTCAAAACCGGACGCGCACGATTACCTTCTTTTCCGATTTGTCATCCATTGATTTCAAGTTTGGCAGTCTGGCGCTCACCGGTCTGGATACGCGCAACGTCGGCACGGAGCTGGCCGTGGAAGCCAAACTCACGCCCGCCTGGACGGCTTCCGCTGTCGCATCCGTCGGGCAGCACCTGATCACCTCGCGGCCGCATGCCACCTTTACCGTGGATGACAGCGGGGAGGAGATTGACGTCGGAACTGTCTATTGGAAAAATTATCGCGTGGCCAATACGCCGATGCGCGTGTATAGTGTGCGTGTCAGCTATCGCTCGCCTAAGTTTTGGTTTGCCAACCTGACTGCCGGTATGGCGGATGATCTGTGGCTGGATATCAATCCGCTCCGCAAGACCGCCACAGCCGTGGACCCCTTTGGCGGCCACGATGACCCGCGCCGTCAGGCTTATTTGAAGCAGGAAAAGCTCCCCGCATCGTTTACCCTGGATTTCTTTGGTGGAAAATCCTTTAAGTTTGGCCGCCACTTCCTGTATCTGAATCTGGGTATCAGCAATTTACTGGACGACCAAAACATCCGGACCGGCGGCTTTGAACAGCTCCGGCTGGATCCGGACCGCTTCCCGAACAAATACTTTTACGCGTACGGACGCACCTATTTTGCTTCCGCCGCGTGGCGTTTTTGATCCTGGGGGCTGTCCCCCAAACTCTTACACAAAAAACTCTCAAACGATGAAGAAATATATCACTCTGTGGATTGCCGGTTGGTTTTTCGGCGCCTTGCTCTGGGCCGGCTGTGTGGATGCCACCTTCGATGAGCCGCCTTTGGACGGTGAAAACCCGGACATCACGGTCAATGCCACAATTTCCCAGGTGCTGGGCAAATGGGTAGCCGGTGAAATACACGAAATTCAGGACGACTGGGTCATTAGCGGTGTCGTAGTTTCCTCCGACGAAGCCGGCAACTTCTACCGCCAGCTGGTCATCGAAGACTCTACCGGCGGCATCCGGCTGGCACTCAATGCTACCGGCCTCTTCAATGACTATCCGCTCTTTCGCCGCGTCTTTGTAAAAGTAAAAGGATTGTACATCGGCGACTATCACGACTTGCCGCTGCTCGGTGCCGGTATTGGCGAAAACAGCAACGGCAATAAAATCGTCGAACGCATTCCCGCCGCGCTCATCGGAGACTATGTCCTCAAAGGCAAGAAAAACGAACCGTCACCCATCCGCGAAAAGACCGTCGCTGAAATAACCACCGCCGACGTCAACCGCCTGGTGCGCGTCAAAGACGTGGAATTTGTCGCCTCTGACACATCCAAGACACTGGCCGAAACCAATCAGGATGCCAACCGCGACCTGACCGACTGTCTTGGCAATACCATTCCGGTGCGCACCAGTCGTTATTCCGACTTTGCCGATGCCGCTGTACCGGCCAAACACGGCACCGTGGACGCCGTCGTCAGCATCTACAACGGCGGTCTCCAGCTGACGCTCAACCGCTACGAAGATATCAAGATGACCGAAGACCGCTGTACCGGCGGGGGAGGAGGAAGCGGCTGTTCCGGCACTTGGACCGTCTTGGGTACTTCCTCCACGATGGCCTCGCTCAACGAAGATTTTCAATCCGGTGGCAACAATCAAGACATCAACTTGCCAGGCTGGCTCAATGCCACTTGTGTGGACGGGGGCCGCGTCTGGCGCTTCAAGACCTACCAGGGCAATGTCTATGCCCGCGCCTCTGCCTATCAAGATACCAATACACAGATGGACGCCTGGCTCATCACACCCGGCATCACGGATATTGGGAGCAAAACGCTTACTTTCCGTTCGGCAGCGGCTTATCATGTACATGACGGGCTGGAAGTGCTGATTTCCACTGACTTTGACGGCACCAATTTGGATGCCGCCACATGGACCCCGCTCAGCCCCACATTGCCGGACGGCAGCCAACCCAATTATACCTGGATAGATTCCGGCCCGGTCAGTCTGGCCGCCTTCTCCGGCACCGGCTATATTGCCTTCCACTATACCGGTTCCGGTCCGGGTGGGCAGACATCCACCTTTACCATTGACGATGTCAAGGTACAATGAACGGAAAGCGGTAAAGGCCGGACGGTTAAAGAAACGGCGCAAGGTCGAAACGTGGCCTTGGGGCGAGGTACGAAAAAGGTCGTAACTTTCGTTCTCAGCGCGTCAATTTCGAATCATGATTTACCGTATTTTATTTTTGTGTGTACTATCACTGCCTATATACGCACAGCGATATTTGATAATGGGGCGCGTCCTGGATGCCGAGAGCCGCGAGCCGGTACCCTACGCCGCCGTCACGTCCGGCAGCCTGGGCACTTATGCTGATGAGCAGGGCCAATTCCGGCTCAAAGTGCCGCTTGGGGAAATGCTGGAACTGGACGTCCATGCACTTGGCTACGAAGATTACCACCTGCGCAAACCGTTCCCGCCGGCTTTGGCGGAGCCGTTGGAGATTCTGCTGCAACCCGCGATGCAACTGCTCAAAACCGCAGTAGTAACATCCGGCCGTTTTGAGAAACCCATTGCCAAGACTACGGTCTCGTTGGAAGTACTCAAGCCCCGCCTTTTGGATGCCACGCATACCATCGCCATTGACGACGGGCTGAGCAGGCTTGCCGGGGTGGACGTCGTGGATGGTCAGGCCAATATTCGGGGAGGGTCGGGTTATTCGTATGGTGCGGGCAGTCGCGTGCTCCTGCTCCTGGACGGCATGCCCATCATGCAGACCGACGCCGCCTTCCCCAACTGGAAAGATATGCCTGTG
>JALVEF010000021.1 GCA_027031185.1 Saprospiraceae bacterium | reverse complement strand
CACCATTTGAAACGACCAAAGACGGTTGGTAGTTTCCGCCATAAAAAATATTAGATTGTCCTCCTTTGTTCCGTCCAAAATTCGGCCAATCGTTCAAATAAACCAGGCTTGCAAAATCATCGAAAGACTCCTTAAAATGAAAACGGCGACCTAAATTTGCGGTATGAAAATCAGCATTATCAGAGAAAACAATCTGTCTGGCCGTCCTTAACATCTTTCCGATTTCAATTTGTTGGTTTACAACTTCGCTAATATACAATTTTCCACCAGCAACAGTTGAGACATCATCCAATTTATACGCATTCCCCAAAATTTTTTCACCAGTAACCGCACAACGCCTGGCATTTGCATCAAAATCTATACCTTGTACAAACATTTTGTCAAAATCTTCAATATAAACATTTCTGAACTTTTTATTTTTATTTTCAGCAGCTTTATCTGAAACGCTTCTCCACAACATTGACAAGTTAAAGGTATCATTTTTTGTAATGTAGCGTTTTATCACTTTATCATCATCAGTACTAATCCTATTCAAATAGCCCTTTGTTTTCACTCCTCCGTCGTATTCAATCTCTCCCCATCTAGACTCATACCTAAACGATGTATAACCAATAGCAACAAATAGCTGCCCGTTGGTTTCTTGATGCAAATTTTTCGCAATCTTATCCTGTATGCTAGCAAGAGCATTTCTTACTCTTTGGGTATTTGCAAGTATCAAATACGCCTTTCCACCGCTTGAATAAATCACATTGCTTGGGAGCGCATCAATATTTTCATGCCTAATAAGCTCATCAATAACATTTCTGAGCAGAATTTCAATATAAAATGACCTTCCTTTTAAGCTGGCAGCCGCCTTCTTATTCGCAATATCATAAATAAATTTTTGAATACCACTTACATCAACACAAACTAAAAGTAAGGGATCCTGTTTTGGCTGATTGACAATCTGTCTGCCGCTAACCTGTAATTGTTCTTCTTGTTCATGAAAATAATCAAACAAAGATAGCGCTATTGCCGCTGTTGATTTCAAATGCTCATATAGGCTCACATTTGAAGGGAGGACATTAGTTGCAGAAGGAATACACCAAGTATACTTTTTCAACAATGTTAAAAGACTGACATAAAATGCATGAAAATCAGTTTTACTTTCCAATATCTGCCTATATTCTTTCTCAAATGCATCCCATAGTTTTTTATAGTCATCCTGTAAGGATACATTATCCCGTTCGCCTGGAAAAATCGTTTCAGCATCAAGTTCTAGAGATCGAATACGATACGTATGAGCTTCCCCTGTCTTACTACCACCATGAGGTGTTACAATTGAATCGAAAATAGAATGCATTGGCACCCTCCGAACAAAGTCTTTACCATATTTATTTTTTACTTGATGGTAGCCGCTTACTCCTTCTTCTCCTTCATCAGGACGATCTATTCCCGAGCTCCATTTATCTGCGAGACTGATTATCGCTTCATTATGATTATGGGGCTTGTGATGATTGGCAGAAAGATTGGCCAACGTATCATCTCCATCAGATTCAAGATTTAGTTTCTTTCCTGTTTTTGTTTTGACAAAAAAGGCATTTGTCCACAATGCATGAACATATTTTGGATCACCATTTTCATATAGTGGTACAGTAAGGTCCCATGTTTCTTTCGGATATACCTCGGCTAGAACATTCGATTGACGATAATGGTCATCAGCCCTCTGCCAAAATTTACCAATATCGTGCAAAAGAGCTGCTAGCGCTATTCGTTGTCTTTCCTTTTGATTTTTCATAACCCCAAAACTCATCATTTAGTTATCATATTATCAATGAGACTTTTTTGATTCTTTTTTCCTCCTCCCTCCCAACCTCTTCACAATCCCGAATCCCACGCTGACGCCTTTGCCGATGCCGACGTAATTCGGGATATGGAGATTACATTCGAAGTTGAGGCGGAAGGTCAGGTGGTGGATCCGTTTATACTCCAGGTGTTTCTCGCCCAGGATTTCCAGGATGCGCACCTTGAGTTCGTGTGGCATGTGGGCGTGCATTTCCTCGGCGAAGATGGCGATATGTTTGTAGAGCAGGTCTTCCAGCATGGCGATGCGCTCCACCAGTGACTCCGTGTCTTGCCATTTGCGGTAGTTCTCCTGGTTGAGTGCCAGGTAGTTATGGATATTGTAGCGGAAGAGCCGGTCGTAGGTTTGGATCCGTTCGTATTTTAGTAGGACGTCTTCGATCTCCATGTTGTAGAGTCTGCCGTTGATATTAAAATCGTAGTCCTTTTCCCGGAGCAGATAGTGGATGTCCTCCGTCGCCTCGCCCAGGCAGACCAGGAGCGGACGCTTGTCCTTGATCTTGTATTGAATCAGCGGATACCGATAGACGTAGCCGTCCTCGCCCAGATGATTGTGGAATAAGTCCGATTGCCGCCTGGTCTTCTCAATGATGGCAGCACGCAATTTGGGAATGTCGTACGGCTGAAACCTTTGATCAAAGCCCACCGATAAATAGCGCGTTCTATTCACTTTATCTAACCTTTTCGCGTATGAGCACAAATAAAGTCCCCACAGTGCAAACTCATTGCACTGTCATGCGGTTTTCTCACATAGTTGCTCTGAAAAGGTAAAAAGGGGTGTAAAACACGGCGTTTCCCGAACGCCTGACGCAAATATAAAAACATATTGCCAAATAAAAAAAGTGTTTTTTATATTTTTTTTACTCATATAAGTTAATATGCTTATCTGTACACCCCGGTAGGAACACCTCGCCGCACCTTGGGCGGCAAACTTTTTAAAAAGGTATCTGCTTAGGCCCCCTTTGTCTTTGCGCTAAAAACAGGGGCAAAAAGGGCATTTTAGCACAAAAACAGCGGGTACCTAAACAATTACACAGTTACAAAGGAGAAAGATTGCGGCCTGGCGGCCGCGTGGTTTTGGACAGCAGAACTATTCGGTGTCCGCCGATGATGCCTTTTCTTTCTGCCGGCACTCAGGACACAGGCCGAAGATGTTGAGTGAGTGGCGCTGGATCGCATAGCCGAAAATCTCCGCTACCATCGCCTTGGTATGGTGGATGCGCGGATCACAAAATTCCTGCACCGCTCCACAACGCGTACAGATGACGTGATCGTGTTGCTTGTATCCCAGTGACTTCTCGAAGAGTGTCAGATTGTTGTCAAAGCGCTGCTTCTTGACCAAGTCAAATTCTACCAGGAGCTCCAGCGTATTATAGACCGTGGCACGACTGACGCGGTAGTCGTTGCGCAACATGTGCTCGTACAAATTGTCCACATCAAGGTGGCCTTCGCTGCTGTATATCTCGCGCAGAATGGCAAAACGCTCCGGCGTCTTGCGCAGCCCCCGGGACTCCAGTTTCTGCCGGAAGACATCCATAGCCTTGGTCAATAATGCGTTGTCGGCACTCATAACGGCTCATGAAATTGGCACCTGCATACTAAACCCCGCCAGCCGCTAATGGTTTATCCCCCGCCGGCGCTAACTTCCGGCGCTGGGCGGCGCCGGAAGTTAGCGCCGGCTTTGGCATCATTCCGTCACCCGGTGCTCCTCTACCTGCAAGACGTCCAAATCCGGGCCGGCCTTGTGGACGAATGCGACGATATGACAGTCATTTGCCTTCCAGTTCGTCGGCAGCGTATAGTCAAAATCGAAGCTTTGGCTTTGACCTTTCACAAAATGGTCGCCAATGGCCAAACCCGACACTTCCGCCATCAGCCGATCCCGCAACACATGCCGGTGCGTATAGCCGGGGTCAAGCCCCGACGGGAAGGCCTGCACATCCACAATATTGTCCTCGGTCAACAATACCGACAACTTAAGCGGCTCGGCAATATCCTCCAGGGGAACGACGGTCACCCGGACGTGCAAACTACGGTCCGCATCCTTATAAGTGGTCTCAATGGCCACATTGACCAGCGGCGCCTCCGCCAATTCGCTCTGAATGTAACCGGGCCACTGCGCCTTGCCGATGGGCCGCCCACTCTCACCCGGAAAGATCTTGCGGTCAATGACAGCCGACGGATAGCCCAACGGCTCACCCAAGAGCTGCAGCAGCGCATCGCCTGTCGCCGTGCGAAAATCATATTGGTTTTCCGGATAAGGCTCCGAAAACGGCCCGGCATGAATGGAGACAGCGATCAGGTTCTCACCGTGTAAGGCTTGTAAGTTCAGGATCTCGGCGCTCCCGTCAGGGCAATTGGTGCAGCGCACCCCGGTAAATTCCTCGATCAACACCTTGCGGGCACTATCCGAGCCGCCGCCGAGCGGGCCGATGACCGGGCGCTTTTCCACGCAAGCCGTCATACCTAATAAGACAA
The DNA here is from genome assembly GCA_027031185.1 of Saprospiraceae bacterium. Classification (GTDB taxonomy): domain Bacteria; phylum Bacteroidota; class Bacteroidia; order Chitinophagales; family Saprospiraceae; genus HyVt-613. The sequence goes on along the minus strand of JALVEF010000021.1, from coordinate 1,522 downwards.
TGAGTACTGTGACAATTCTCATGTGATTCTCATTTTGTGACCAATCAAAAGGCGGCATTCACCGTCATCTTTACACCCGAAAAAGCCGGTTCCAGGCGGCACACCCCACCCGTACAAACGATGCCTTCCACCTGCTTCACATAGCTGAGACTCAGCCGCGTGGCCCCCTCGGTATAAAAAACATCCACACGGGGATAGTGCAACTGTTCTTTCTTGCCCGTGCGCGGATTGACAGCGACCATCTCGCCGGGCTGTACGTTAATCATATCCGACAGAGAGAAACTCCAGTGCGGCGCAATGTTGAACTCGAGCAGCCCGTAAGCCCAACTGCCGTTGTGCGCCGGTTCGCCACTCTTGCCGGGTGAGACACGCATATACTGAGCTTCCACACGGAGCGACTTCCGCCGGGTAATGCGGTACAAGTACTCGACAAACGGCGTGACCGTATGCAGCATACCGGCTCCCGGCTCATTGTAGTAGCGCTCCAGGTTATAGGCAAGCAGCTGGGTACCCGCCGTGAGCTTCCACTTGCGCTTGTGCTTGACGAAAAAATCCGCATAGACTTCCTGATATAGCAAGACCTGTTTCAGGTCGGTGATGTGCGACAAGTTCAGGCCGAATCCCAACTTGCGGTTCGGCGAGTATTTGATGTCCAGCTGAGCGCCTTGTTCGCCAAATTCCTGCGTCGCCGGTGCATAGTAAGCGGTGAGCGTATAAGTGTTGGAGCGCGCCATCGGCGGCAAAAAGTTGAGTGCACCGCGGTTGAGTGTGACGAAAGGATCCACCCGGAAATTGAAGTCCTGTGTGCGCTTGCCCTCGAGCGTGACACCCAACCCGCGCGTGTTAAAGGCCAGCGTGGTATATAGGACATGGCCCGGACGCACCACAATCTTGCCCAGCGAGTTCTTGCCTGTCCAGTTGTGTTTGACGGCGAGCGGGTCAAACATCGCATCCGGCGTCTTGTAAGCGGCCTCTACATACCAGGTCACGGGTCCGGCTGTCAGCGTATTAAAAAAGGCTAAGGCATACGTATTGTAGTACGGTACCACGCTGTCGGCCGGTGTATAAGTATTGATGGCCGCTACGATGCGATCCATGGTGGCGTCAGATAGCGTCTTGCCGACGATGCCTATCCCCGGACTGATCGCAAATCGCCCCGCCGAATCCAGCGAGACAAATCCCGTGAGACTGCCCCCGCGCAGCGAAGTGCTGTACAAATCAAACAGATTCTTCTGCCGGCCGGTGAAGGCGGACAACTTCCAATTGTCCGAAAAATCATAGCCCACTTTTATGCCGTACAGGGCATTGTCTATGGCCAGCGACCGCTCCTCATAGGCACGGTAGATGATGCCAGACCCGATTTGGTCGTACAGATAGCCGGCCTCCAGATGAAGGTTTTTGATGCTTTTGCGTACAAACCACCGCCCGATTTTCTGACCGGAATACGAACCCTTGGGATCTATCAGGTTGGAATTGTTGTACATATCAAAACGGATCCCACCGTCAAAGCCCTTGTAAGCCG
>JALVEF010000020.1 GCA_027031185.1 Saprospiraceae bacterium | reverse complement strand
CGGCCCGTTGGTGACGGTCACACCCAAAAGCGTATTGAACTCGCGCAGCCCGGACGCCGTGGGCTTGGCATTGAACAGTGCGCGATAGGCCGTCTCCGAAAACGAGGTGTGCAACACACCGGGATGCGCTTCCGGCTTGTTCAACTTCGCCAAAAACGCATTCTTTTCCGGACGGACAGCGGCCAGCGAAACCAGCTTGGCTATGACGGCCAGATAGTCAGGCAGATGCTCAAAGCTGTCGCGCGTCATCCGCTTGTCAATCAGGTGGGGGAAGAACAATTCGAACAACAACGCGGCCAAAACCAACTGTGCGCCGTCTCCGACGGGCGCAAACTCTAACAAATAAACCGCCAGCCGGCGGATATTGCTCGCTGGCTTGATCAGTTTGGCTTCGAGGAATGCGGGCAGCTTTGCTTTTTTCTTTGTTTTTCTCACGTTGGAGAAAAAGCGGCTCAACAAGTCCTTATGTGTCTCCCAATGGACTGTCTTGGAGGTATCCCGCAAGTTCAGTTCCACGAAGATATCGGCAAAAGCTGATAGGTAATCCTTCACCGGCTGCAAGGCCACATTGTCACCCATCAGGGCGATGGGCGCCATCAATGCTTCGTTGGGCGTGGCCCCATTGCGCTCGGCGGTGCGCACCAGCTTGCGCTCGGCCGGTGTCGTCGCCGCCAGGTAGTTCAGGATGAAGTTAAAAGTGGCTTTCTCCCGACGGGTGGGATGCTGTCTGGCCAAGGCGAAGAATATATTTTCTTCATAGTCTTTTTGTGCCAGCTCTGTCACCGGAATACCGTGCAGCTCTCCCAGTTGCGTCTTGGGATTCATAGCGGAGGCACCGGACGCGTTGCGCATGCGCTGGCGAAGATAGGTGGCGCCCAGTTGCTTGTTGAGAGCGGCGATTTCTTCATTGTAGGGATGCAGGGCCTCGACGACGGGGATGGCGAGTTTGGCGGGCAACTTGAGCTTCTGATCATTGGCAAACCAGGGCTTGAGTCGCAGGTCGCCCATTTTTTCGAAGTCGGGGGCCCAGCCGTTTTTTTCATAGACGGCCTTGACGGCCAGTGGAATGTCCTGGATGGATTTGACGCGGATGCCTTTGGGGGAGACTCGATCCGGGCGCGACGGGTCAAAGGGGCCGCGTCCGAAATATTGGTCAAACCACTTTTCTTTGGCGCGGGCGTCGTCGTGGCTGCCGGCGAGAGCGCCGGCGTGGCCGACGGCACGGGTCAGCTTGGCTTTCCAGCGCCCGGTGACCAATGCGATGATGGGTTTGGAAAACTTGAACCGGCCTTCTCGAATCCAGTCCAGCGCTTGTTTTTCATAATAGCCGCCCGGCTCCACATACAGGACGACGGCTTTGGTGCGCGGGTCATTTTCGGCGGCGTAGAGAAATTCGGCCACGGCAAACTGGATGATCTTGTCCTTGCCGGAGCTGACGACCGTGGTGACGCCGAAGCCTTCCGTCTTGAGATATTCGGTGATGGTCGTGCTGAAGTTGCCGGAGTTGGAGTGAAGCGCGACACTGCCCCGCATCAGGAGTTCTTCGGGCCGGTCACCGCCCAGGCCGCCACCGATGCGGACATGATTCCAGGCATCGGCCACGCCGAGTGAGTTGGCGCCGAAGACATCCACGCGGTTGATTTGGGCGATGGCGCGGATCAGGCGTTGGTCCTTGACGCTGAGCTTTTCGGTGACGATGACCAGCTTCTCGAGTTTGTCATTGTAATGGCACATCTCCGAGACGGCATAATAGACCGCCGCGGGAGGCAGATAAATCACACCTGTATTGAACTCGTGCGCTTCGACGACTTCTGCCAGCCGGCTATACACGGGGATGCCGCCGATTTTGGTTTCCATCACGCCCGGGCGGCCGTACTGCACACCGGCCACAACATTGCCGCCGGAGAAGACATGGGACACCGGCGTCACCTTCCGGCTTTCATTGCCGAGAATATTCATCACCACGACGCGGTCCTCCCGCGCAGCAATTTGCGAGAGTGAGCGGACACCGACGAAATACTTGAAAGGGCTGTCGTACTTAAATCTCATTTTTTGACCGGTTGCTTTTTGCGCGCCGCCATCCAATTGTCAATTTCGACGGCGTACTGAATGACATCCACCATGGACGAGTCATAACCAAAGAAGCGGTGGGGGATTTTGAGACTATTGAGCAGGTCGTGGGCATAGGACATGCCCTTGATCAAATTGGGGCCGCCGCGACCGACGACGACGTAGATATCTTGCGGGCCATGCTGAGCAATGTAGTCGCGCAGCGCATCAAAGATGGCTTTGAAGGTGACGAAGATGTCCGTATTGTTGGCCTTGCCGCCGATGACCAGGACGACATTCGACTGGGGCAACCAGTGCTTATAGACAATTTGGGCAATTTTATACATCTTCTCGAATGGCGGATTGCCGCCGAAGTCGGTGGAGATGGTGGTGCGGTCCGACAGGATTTCGGTCGCTGCACTGTTGGCGCCACCGCCAAACATAAAGGGCGTGATCGTGCCTTTGGGATTGATGATCGCCACATCGCTCTGCCCCTGGTAAGTGCGCAGGGCGTTGACTTCGATTTCAAACTCGGAGAGATTGGACTCGAACACATCCGGGGGCAGGTTTAGGCGCTTGGTCTGGGGATTATCCTTGTCCAGGACGGCTTTGAAGTCACACGCATAGGGCACATAGCGCTTGCCGTTTTTGTACATGCGGATGGGATTGATTTCGATCAAATCAAATCCATAGTCATTGTACAAATCCCACAGGGCGGGCAGGTAGCGTGCCAGCGGGCTGATAATCTCCGCCGGCGCATTGAGTTGGGCCAGGGCATCGGTAATGTGGTACGTCTTCAAGCCGGTGAGCGGATCAAACGAATGGGTCACGATGCGGTCGGGCGGCAGCTCTTCAATGTCCACGCCGCCATCAATGGATAGCGTAAAACTTACCATCCGGCTCAGGGTGGACACGTTCAGATTGAAATAGATCTCATAGTCGGCGGGAATAAACTCCTCGTAGGTAGCTCCATTGGCAGTGACCGTCTGCCCGTGAAACTTATGCCTGGCAAAAAACAAATCGCGCCGCGCCTGTTGGGCGTCGGCGACGTTGTCCACGATGCGAATCAGGCCTGCTTTGCCCTTTTTGCCGACGCCGCCGTAGAAGACGGGCTTGACGACCACCTTGCCCCGTTTTTTGATCAGGGCATCAATGTCCTCGGCAAAGGCATCGTTGCACAGTATCTCCGGTGTGGGGAAGCCGGCCAGCTCCAGGATCCGCTTCCCGTATTTCATCCCTGTGATTTGCATGACAATCGCTATGAATATGAAGGCGCAAAGTTAGGGATTTTGCCCGAACCCCGACCCTGCACTCATTTGCTGTTTGGCGGACCACGGTAAACGGTTCCGCATCGACAAGCTCAGCAACCAAAGGCAAACGGTAGCACATCAAGGTAAGTACGTGCAGAACAATTCAACAGCACAGCCAAACAACTTGCATCACCGGCTCCGCCGGTGAAGCAAGTTGTTATTTTTAATTTTTAATTTTTAATTAACCTATCAGTGTATTATTTTGAAGATGCGATTCCAGCGGATGCCTTTGGCATTTTGGTCGTGGGAGACGGAGAAGAAAATGAACAAGGGCTTGCCGACAATGTGGTCTTCGGGGACGAAGCCCCAGAAGCGGGAGTCCTCGGACTGATGGCGGTTGTCCCCCATCGCCCAATAGTAATCCATTTTGAAAGTATAGGAGTCGGCTTCCTTGCCGTTCAGGAAGAACTTGCCGTTGCGACGCTCTAAGCGGTTGTGCTCATAGACGCGGATGCAGCGCTGGTAAAACGGGTAGGTGAAATCATTGAGCGGGATGGTCATTCCTTTGGCCGGGATGACTACGGGGCCGTAGTCATCCACGGTCCAATTGGACATGATTTTGGGATCGTGCGGGAATAAGGCATAGTTTGGCGGACTGTGCTTTTCCACTTCGACGATGATATCTTTGCTGAGGCCTCTGACCTTTTCGACTTCTTCTCTGGTGAGTGCGTAGTAGTCCCGCTTTCCCGGAACACTCTTTGTCACACCGATGGCAGCCAATGTTTTGGGATTGATGGGGGCACCGACGGAGATGACCTTATAGTTGAATTGCATCTTTTCCGGATTCTTGGCCGGCACGCCGTTGATATAGACCTGACGTTCCCGGATTTGGAGCGTATCACCCGGCAAGCCGATACAGCGCTTGACGTAATGGTCGCGCTTGTCCACAGGGCGCGTAATAAGCCGGAAACGCTGCGGGATACCTGCCAGCTGTTTGTTGCGCCGTACATCATAGATGCTGAAGGTGCGTCCCGGATACAGATAGACGCTGTCGCCTTCGGGATAATTGAACACGATGGGATCATTGTGGTCAATCTTTTCGAGTCCCGCGGTGCGGTGATAGCCAAAACTGGGGTGTTCCAAATAAGACTCTCCGCCGATGAGGGGAATGCGGTTGTGCAGCAGCGGGATTTGCAAAACCGTCATCGGCATCCGGATGCCGTAGTGAAACTTGCTCACAAACAGATAGTCCCCCACCAGCATGGACTCTTCCATGGACGGCGTCGGGATCACATAGGCTTCTATCAAAAACATACGGATAAAGGCCGCGGCAAAGACAGCAAAAATGATAGACTCCACCCATTCGCGCAAGGTGGATTTTTCATAGGGACTGGTGCGTAACATCTTTTGGTAGGTCGCCTTGTCGCCTGCCTTGCGAGCGGCTTCCATCTTGGCCTTGTACTCTTTTTCCATCGTATAGTTGGGGCCGCGATACTTGGCCTGCGAATCCTTGCCGATTTGCCAAAAAATCACCGGCGTCGCAATCACCGCCAGCACGCTGTCCCAAAAGCTGAAGCGCCCAAACGAACGCACCATATCCACCGCCATACCCGCATAGATGAATACATTGACGGCGGGCACCAGCAGCCACAACGCATGCCATGGCTTGCGCCCGATGACTTTGCACCATTCGATGAAGTTCAACCCGGGGATGTAGGCCTTATGAGCGGGGACGCCGGCCTTCTTAAACAACCCGGCCAGCGTGATGCTGGTCAATACGTAAAACAGAAGCAGGGCAATGAGAACGGTCACAGTGTATTTTTTTGCGACAAAGAAACGCAAAAAGCCACGATTTGTGGCGCTTATACGCCTACATTTATACGAAGGATGCCATTTTGACCACGAACGCCACTCCGGGCCGGGACGATTGTTCGTGGCATTAGCTTTTTTTCCCGTAACTTTGTGAAAAGCAGACCGTCCTACTCTATACTGGGCCGTCGTTTTGTTCACCTTGAAAAGTCCCGACTACCATGATACCACTTCTTTTCAACCTCGGTATGCAGGAGTTGCTGATCATTATGATGCTCATCCTGCTCTTGTTCGGCGGGAAGAAAATACCCGAATTGATGCGCGGCCTGGGCAAGGGCATCCGCGAATTTAACAAGGCCAAAAGCAGCATCGAAACCGAAATCAAAGAAGGCATCCGCGAAGCGGAGCGGAAGGAGATCAGCAATAAGACAGAGGACTGATTTGCCTATGCGATACCTCTTGCTCTCCACCATTGTGCCTATCTTGCTTTCCGCCGCCACTTGTCGCGGGGGCAAGGGGGGCGATGCCGCTGCCAGCCTGCAAGATACCACCTGGTACCTGGCCGGTATGCAAATTGCCGGCATTCGCTATGACATACCGCCCAAAGTGATGCTGCAACTGGAATCCGGGGACCGTTTCAATGGCTTTGCCGGCTGCAACCGGTACTTCGGCTCCTACAAACTCAACGGCACGGATATTTTGTTTGAAAGAATCGGCGCTACGCGCCGGATGTGTCGCGGCAGCGTGGCCAAGTTCGAATCGGACTACCTGTCCGCCTTGCGCCAGGTGGTCA